>JAHJEM010000096.1 GCA_018825425.1 Nanobdellota archaeon
AAAACTTTTCAAGATATTTTCTTCCTCTGCAGAACCTAAAATCACAAAAATACTAAGTGGAAATGTTGAACACACTGTACTTCAAAGAGCTTGTGCCATTCAACTCTTTTCCAAAAAACCACTTCATGCATTAGTCTTAGGTAGCAACTTGGGAAACACTTTAATCAATACTCTTCAGACTATTGCACCTATTTCTACAGTGTACACTCAAGATGATATGGGAAATCTCCTAGTTATTCGAAAACACAAACAATATGACAAAGGAATATTAGCTAAAACCAATGATGGACTATTCATTATGTTGAATTTCAAACTGGAACGGCCAGCAGAGCGTAACCCAATTGTTAGTGCAATGGAAAAAGGATATGTTGTTGTAGAAAGAAACAATTTTACTGGCAAATTTGCAGCAAATATCAATGTTCTCGCATTTGCAATTCCTGATGGCATCCGCCTGCTCACAAAAAGTATTGATATATTAAAGAGGCAGATTCCTTTTAGTCGAGATATTCTTCATAAGTTCCATCTCGTATTCGTAGTACAGAAACCAAAGCAAGTAAGTGAGGCTCTTAGTTTGAAATCAGAAGACGTTCTCTTCTTAAGAAGCTATATTGCATATTGCAGGAAGTTTAAGGTGACTTTTGACAAGAAATATGATGGTCTGGTAGATCAGTTCATGGCATTCATAAAAAATGATGAGAATCATTTTGTCGTGGATGTACGAGAAAAGATTGCCGCGGCGGTTAAGAGGTTGGCATGTGCCAGAGCAGCGATGCACATGAGAGAAGATCTTTCAGAAGAGGATGTCAAAGAGGCCTTGAAGATTGTGAGAGATAGTTTATACGTAGTGAAATAGCAAAGTGGTGATATACTATTAATAAAATAAGTATTATCGGAGCGGGTAATGTTGGCGCTTCTGTTGCTCAGTTAATTGTGCAAAAGGGACTTGCCAACGTGGTATTATTTGATATTATAAAAGGATTGCCTCAAGGCAAGTGTTTGGACCTAATGCAAGCAACGCCACTCTACGCTTCTAATTGTCAGATCACTGGAACAAATGATTATAAAGATATTAAGGATTCAGATATAGTTGTTATTGCAGCGGGTTTCGCACGAAAGCCAGGCATGTCAAGAACAGATCTACTGGACAAGAATGCTGTAATTATTAAGGAAGTCTGTCAAGGGATAAAAAAATACATGCCAAAAGGCATTGCGATTGTGGCTACGAATCCTCTTGATACCATAGCATATCTCGCGTATAAGATGTTAGGGTTCCCACATAATAAAGTGATTGGTATGGCAGGTATGCTAGATACATCACGTTTCAAAGCTTTTATTGCACAGAAATTGAAGATATCTGCAAACGATGTCGAGACCATTGTCCTGGGTGGACACGGAAAGTTCATGGTACCTATGCCTGAACACACCCAAATCAAAGGCAAGCCAATTACCAATTATCTAAACCCAAAAGAGATAGAAAGCCTGGTTAAAAGAACTAGAAATGCAGGAGCAGAGATTGTAGCACTACTTAAGACAGGCAGTGCGTACTATGCAGCTGCAGCAGCTATTGTAGATATGATTGAGGCGATTTTACAGGATAGCAAGAAGATTGTACCTGCATCTGCTTACTTGAATGGAGAGTATGGCTATACTGATATGTTTATTGGGGTGCCAGTCAGACTTGGAAAACTAGGAGTTGAGGAAGTGATAGAATTGGAACTTGCAAAGAATGAGAAGGATCTCCTGGATGTCTCTGCTCGCCATGTAGAAAAGAACAAACAATTGTTAGGATTATCATGAACAATTAATGAAAACCTATTTAACTCGGCGAGATTTTCCATTTTTCTGATGAAAGGTCAGATAATAAGCGGTCGGTTTGGAGAGATTTGGGTGCGCAAGAAGAGTTCTGAAGACATTGAACTCGGAGAACTATTGATTGCAAACACTGCTAAAGGAAAGATTCTTCTTCAAGCATACGATCTTTTGTATGGAAGCCAGATCTCGAAGCAAAGGCTTGAGCTCATAAGTGGTATGAGTATGGAGGGTGAAGGTGATTTTGAATTTCTTGAGCCAGAATTAAGGAATTATACTCTTGCAGTTATGAAAAACCTTGTCTACATACAAGGAAAAAGAGCAATCAGCTCAAAGGCTCTGCCTGACTTCTTTTCTGAGGTACGAGAAGTAACTAATGATGACCTATCATTTCTTACCAAACCCCAGAATCCAATTTTTCTAGGCAAGTTGAGAAGTGGTTCTAGATCCCTTGATGTCCCCATCTATCTTGAAGGAAAAAAGATGCTCACACACCATGTTCTGATCAGCGGTACAACTGGAAAGGGTAAAAGTGTATTGATGTCAAATTTGCTTTGGAATGTAGCTGGGAAAGCAGGATTGCTTGTGCTTGATCCTCATGACGAGTACTATGGAAAAGATAAGGTTGGACTAAAGGATTTTCCAGCTAAAGAGAAGGTAGTCTATTATGGATATAGAGATGTGCCCAGGGGTGAGAGGACCCTTCGCATTAACTTGAAGAGCATCAAACCAGATCATTTTGCATGCCTTGACTTCAGTCCTCCACAGAAACAGGCAATGAATGCATATTTCAAAGAATATGGCAAGAAATGGGTTGAAGCAGTTGTGCTTGACAAGAAAGTCAAGGTGGATTTCAATGAGAGTAGCATTGGAGTATTGAGGAGAAGAATGATGCAACTCTTGGATCTTGATTTTGCTGAGAACCAACTATACTGCAATGGAATATTTGATCTGAATGCAGGTGAAGCCATAATCTCAGAGATAAGCGCAGCTTTAGAAGACTCAAGTTTAGTAATCATTGATACAAGTGGCTTTTCCGGACATGTTGAGCTTCTTATTGGAAGCATAATTACTGCAGAAATCTTCTCAAAGTATCGTAAGTACAAACGAGAAGGGACACTTAAAGATAAACCAGTTATCAGCATTGTACTTGAAGAAGCCCCACGTGTCCTTGGAAAAGAAGTGCTTGAGAAAGGCACAAACATCTTTTCTACTATTGCTCGAGAGGGTAGAAAATTTAATGTGGGTTTGATTGCAATAACACAACTTCCAAGCCTGATTCCACGTCAGATTCTTGCAAACATGAACACCAAGATCATCCTCGGCACTGAGATGAATTCTGAGAGACAGGCAATCATTGAAAGCGCTAGTCAGGATCTTTCTCAAGACAGCAGAAGCATTGCAAGTCTGGATAAAGGAGAAGCAATTGTTAGTTCGAATTTTGCTCCATTTGCACTTCCACTCCATATTCCTTTCTTTGATGAGGAAGTAAAAAAAGAGATTGAGAAACATAAGAAACAGACAAAGGTAACAGATAGTTTTTCAGGAGTAAAACTGAGCTAATATTCATACCCTTAAAATCTCCCTTACCATCCCTTTTATCTTACTCTGATAGTCCGCAACTTTTTCTCCTTCTTGTTTTTCAAGGCTAAGCGCATGCATGAGTTGCTTTGTGATTTCTTCTTCTTGTTCTGCAAAATCAACCTTGACCTGACCCAGATGTTCCTTGATTAGAGCTGATTCTATGTCTTCTGCACTGTTCTGATCAATCTTGATTTCATCGAATTCTTCAGAAGTAAGAGCTGTTTTATTGACGAGAACCACATAAGAATTCTTCTTTATGAAAATGTCTTGGATGATTCGAATGTTTATGTCATTGGTTCTTCCACTTTTGAGCTTGCCTGCGATTCGAATAAGAACAATACAGCTATCTATTTTACAATCTGCCTTAGATTTTATGGTTTCCATTACCTGTTCAGGGCTTTTGTGGTTTGCATCAATAGAGATTGATACGGTTTTCTTGAGCTCGATTGGAATGAACTCTGGTTTGTCATGATAAATATAGAATCCACCCTGTCCTAGATTTTCCAATTCTGCAAAATTGGCTGGAAACACAGGTCCTGGATAGATAAGATTCTTGTAGCCTTCCAGATTGGCTTCCTTAACAATGTGAACGTGTCCTCCAGCATAATAATCACATCCTTTTGGCAGGAGCGAGACAGGACTTGAATCCATCTTTTCCAATTCCTTAGGCTTGAGTTCGCTGATTGCTGTGTGGAACATGAAAATCTTGAACTCTTTTTCAGCCTCGATGTTTTTGGTATTTAGATTCTCATAGAATTTTTTCTCTAGCATTCCTTTTTTGCCGAGCATACCAGTAATCTTTGCGCCTGTTTTCTTATCAGTTGTGAATTCAAGCACTAATTCTCCACTATCATTGATATTTCCCTTGACTACATTCGTAACAAGACCTGCTTCTTCAAGCACATCGATCATGGTCTTGCCGCTTGGTGAGAAATCATGACTGCCTGCAATTATGTAGACAGGGATGTCTTTTTCTTTGACTTGCTTCAGTTTTCTTACTGCGAGTTTTATTGTGTCAATAGAAGGAATAGCGGTGTGGAACAGATCTCCTGAAATCAATATGAATTCAACACCGTTGTCTATTGAGATGTCTATTGCTTTTTCAAATGATTGGGTACATAGGTCCTTTAGTAGAGGATCTCTCCATGCTCCTAGATGACAATCAGCCATATGTGCAAATTTCATAGAAAGAAGGAATGAAAGAGTGTATTAAAAGGTTATTGATACTTCTTCCAAGCCTTGACCATTTTTTCATTCACATCCACTAGAATTACTTCTTCAAGACTTTCAGTCTCATGTGCGTTAAGAACCTCGAACATTACTTTTGCAGCCTCATCAAAATCAACTCTCCCAGTACCTGTTCCCATGCCCGGAATTGCAATTGAACGGATTCCTAATTCTTCTGCGATCTCAAGAGCAGCCTCAAGCGCGTGCTTGACCGCTTGTTCATCTGTTTTTTGGCCAGGTTCTTCCATTGTAGGAGCATGTATCACAAATCTGCATTTTAACACTCCTGCTTTGGTGTAGACTGCTTTTCCAACATTGACTGGAGCATGACTTATTGCCTCTTCTTCAATCTCATCCCCGCCAACTTTCTTTATGAATCCCCCAACTTCTCCACCCATATGGCAGGCACTATTTGCAGGGCAGACTATAGCATCAACCTCTTCGTGGAGTATGCTTCCTTGTACGATTGTGATGTTCATTCTAGAAGGATAAATCATCAGATATAAAAAGGTTATCTGTTCAATGATCCTGCATCTTTATTTCCGTCAACGAGGAATCAAAACGGTCCTTGATTTAGCCATTATTGGTGATCCTGTGGGCGGAGTTGGAGTACAATCTTCGCATTCTGCAGGTGCGCTACATCCACTTGATGATGCACTTCCCCCATTACAATCATTGCAAGTCCATATTAGCCCTGTGGATCCAGAACAATACAATTCAGAACCACTGCCATCAGATAAATCATTATCTTCAATTGTGATTCCGTTGGCATCATTTTCCAGCAGAATTCCTTTCTCTCCTCCAATTATGATATTGTCAGTTATTGCACTCGCTGGTGCATTAAAATTATATCCCATACCATTAATATGGATTCCGTTAGTGTTTGCAGATACATAATTATCAGATATTGTGAAATCTGCAGGCCCCGCACCATGATCCTGCCCATATTGAACCAAGATTCCTTGGCCCACATTGGTGATTGTATTTCCAATGATATGGTACATATCATCAGCAAAATCCTTAAGCTGAGGAATAATAATTCCAATTTCACTACCCATCACTGTATTGCCCATAGCATATGACTCTAACTCGGGGGGAGATTGTCCAATAACAATTCCATAGTCTCCTCCATGTATTGTGTTTTCTTGAGCATAACCCATTGAGAAATCAATCCCTGTTACTGAGCCATCAATAGATACAACAGTTATATCATTATTATGGACATGCAAATAATATCCATTACCAGTATAATAATCATAAAAGCCCGTAGCAACAACACCATATGATTCCGCGATTATGACATTGTCATAAATCTCAAATCCTCCCTCGCCATCAAATCCTGCATCGACATTGTCAATGTTACAATTATGGACTTTTCCTGAAGTAAATCCATCACCAGGAGGGTCCCATGCCTCAAACATTGGATCATTTGGATCACCGTGCAAATAGGTCCCGTCCTCGCAATATATATTTAGGTTGTTGCTTCCAATAACAAAGCCTTCTAGAGTGTGATGGCCTGAGCAGATTACAACAGCAGGCAAGCCTTCATCATCAACCCCGTTAATATGTGAAGTTGTAAGGGTAGTTATTCCTGAATACGGAGTTAGGCAACTTCTTGTCATCGCTCCTGCCGTAACAATAGCTTTTCCATATGTACTGGATGCGCCAGATATACTGGAATATTGAGCAGTCATTGCTACAATAGCAAATACTGCTACTAAACCTACTAACCATAACGAATTATTGTTTTGTGACATGCATATTCACCTCATTGAACGATTATAATCCATTTTAGAAAGTGTAGTATAAATATTTTTTGAGAAAAAAGAGAAAAAAGAGAAAAAAGAGAAAAAAAATTAAGGAGTCCACCTGAGCGCAGTTCGTGGAAAGCCAATCGCATCCTTGATATTGTCAAGGTTACATATCCAGACTAAGACCCGCTCTACACCCACACCATATCCTGAATGAGGGACTGATCCGTATTTTCGTAGGTCAAGGTAGAACTTGTAGTTCTTTGGATCCTCTCCTTCGCGTTTGAGATCAGATATCAAGGCATCCATGTCTGTACTTCTCTGGCTCCCCCCCACAATTTCAGTGCCGTTAGGACCAAGCATGTCAAAGCACAGTGCTTCATCAGGAACCTCAGGATCAACTGGCTTGTAGAATGCCATTACAGATTTCGGATAGTGCGTGACCACAATCGGCGTGTCAAATTGTTTCATGATTGCCTCTTCTTCCTCTGTTCTTAGGTCTTTTCCGAACTTAACCTTCATTCCTGACTTTTCTAGAATTTTCAAGACTTCTCTATACTTTAGAGTAGGCCAGTCTTTCTTGGCAGCATTCTTGAGTTGCTTGATATCTGCGCCTAGAAGCTCTAATTCTGGTTCGTGTTTTTCCAGGACCTTCTTTAAGCAGTATTTTATCTCTTTCTTGGCAAACTCAGTAACTTGAGATAAGTCCATCCATGCAGCTTCCATCTCAGCCATCCAAAATTCGCTCAGATGCCTTGAGGTCTTGCTCTTCTCTGCGCGAAAAGTTGGTGAATGATCATACACCCTTTCCAATGCAAAGATTGCAGCTTCAGCATACAATTGCCAAGTCTGACTCAGATATGTTTTTTGGTTGTAGTATTTGACCTCAAATAGAGTACTTCCGCCTTCACACTGGTTAGGCTGAAGGATCGGCGGATCAAACTTCCAGAAACCCTGTTTTTGAAAGAATTCTTCTCGTGCAAACAGATAAGTGCTTCTAATCTTCAATATTGCAGTCATCTTTCTGCTTCGAATCCACAAATGCCTATTATCAAGCAAATGCTCATTGCTCTGATCCTTAGTAATTGGATATGTATCACTCCAACCTACAACATGCACGTCTTTTACTAGAATCTCATACCCAGAAGGAGCCCGAGTATCCTTTTTGATCGTGCCTTTGACCTCCACACTTGCCTCTATCTGGAGTTTGACAACGTCATTCCATACATTCTCATTTACATTAGATTTTTCAATCACACACTGGATAATATTAGTTGAATCCCTGAGAACAATAAATCTCATCTTATTTGAACCACGTTCCCTGTAAACCCAACCGCGTATTGCTACTTCTTTCTTCTTGGACGCTTGGTCCATTGCTTCTTGTATGGTTGTATACATTTCGCTTTCACCTGTCTTGTTTTATGGCTTAGTCTCTACCAGGTTAAATATTTTGTGGCAGAGAATAAAGTAGCCACAACTAGGGGCAATTACTCTCAAATCTATTGATTTGAAAGTTCCAGAGATTTTGTTTTTGATGGACAAAATATCTGTTATTTCCAACATTAACATTATTGGTTGGTGCCATGTATCTGGTAAGCAGGAAGCATATATAAATTTTGTTGCACAATAGGACTAAGCAGACAGATAAGCGTATTCCTCATAACCTTCTTTTTCTAAATCTTCTTTGGGTATAAACGAGATGCGGTATCACAAGAAAGGTAGTCCTATTCTTTTTTCTTGTATTTAAATCCCTTGATCACAACTTCGGTCTCCCTGACAGGTTCATCAGTATGCACCCATAGATTAATCCTGGCATGTTCATCTCCAGGCACAGGCACTAAGTCTCTATCATATGACCACGTCTGCAAAAGAGTCTCTTCTTCATTCTCCTGCTTGAGCTCAAAATCAACCTGTTCTTCATGCCATATGAACGTGAAGATCATATCAGTCGTGATATTGACATCAAATCTTGTGATAGCAGTCATTGGAAGCGGACCTTGGATGGCAAATTGAGCATTTTTGGCATTTGCTTGACCCCATTTTGCAAGTTCTATGTCAATCTCTCTATGATGATAGTCGGAATCATCCAAAAGTGCCAGATCATAGGTGAACATACCTAAGACGATATTCTTATCGATCTTGCTCACATCTCCCTGAACACGAAATTCATATGTTCCATACCCCAAGTTTTCAACCTTCACGAGTTCACTAGAATACCAATCATCCTCTTTTTTCTGTATGGTAAGGTGGAGGTATCCCTCCTCGTCAACATATGCTGATGAATCATCATAATAGAAATAATTCGGGCCAGGTCCAGTCTTTCCGATACTGGTCTTGATATACCAATCATATCCTGAAAAGGATATCTGTCCTGCATAGAACTCCTTCTGTTTCTCGATTTGCATCTCTCCGCTGGCCTGATACTCATCAATATTCTTCTTGATCCCAAATATTGATTTTGGATAATTGAGTCCATATCCAGGTCCTGTACAATAATCTCCTTGAGAGTTATGCATATAACCGTAATTCTTTCTGCAAGATATAATCAGTGATTTGTCAAAGTCTGTTTGCATCTCATCCAGTTCTTCTGTGATGTCAATATATTCAGAGTCATTCATGCACACATCATTCTCTGTGCAGTTAACAAGCAAAATAGACTTCATTTCTTCTTGGCGCATAGAATTGCTCAAGAACTTTCCTGTCTCTATCTTGTTTTTGAATATTTGCATTGCCTCATTGGACACATAATATCCACGATTATATGCCAAAAATAATAATGTGAGTTTCTGTTCCTTTGTGAGCTCATCTGTCAGGTCAAGTTCGATCAAGAAATCATTTATTTTTCCATAGCTAAAGTTTAATTCCCGCATCCCATGCATTATTTGGTCTTGGATTGTGGTGCAATCATATGGGGATCCCCATCGCCAGCAGCCGTCCACTTGCATGATTCCTCCTTTCCATGTTTCTTCATCAGGTTGTCCTCTTTCCTGCAAGACCAATCTATACTCCTCTGCAGTATTGCACATGCTCTCTTGATAGACCAAAGAATATATCATTTCCAGATCAAATACTTCCTGCAATAAGGGATACTTTTCAAGCTCCTTTTGGAATATTGGCCGAAATCTGTCACAACCATCTAACCATGAAGGGTATTTGTAAGCTTCTTGATCAGACATGATATCTGAATCATCACTTGAGCCAGAAGTGTCTGTAAACGTATTATTTGAGACATTTTCTGAAATATTTGGTTGAATATTCTCATTGTCTGGACTGCATGAAAGAATAAGTACAAACAACACAATCAAATACCACAGTTTCACAACGTGTTCTGGTATAAGAAGATATTTAAATCTATTTAATATTCGCAAAATTCATGAACAATCTCTACGCATTGATCAGTGTTCTGATAGTATCTTTGATATCAGTAATTTTTGCAGTACCTTTGCTTATCAAGAAAAAGGTATCTAGCAAAACACTGTTGTTCTTATTGAGTATTTCTGTTGGAGTGCTATTGACCACTGTATTTGTGAACTTGCTTCCAGAAGTATTTGAGCATGATTACTCTCTACGCATTCCACTCTATATACTGCTGGGGTTCTTGGTAATGTTCATTCTGGAAAAGTTTGTGCACTGGCATCATAGTAAGAAATGTGCAGAGGGAGATTGCGGTCACGGCCACGCGTACAATCTTGCACCAGTCAATCTTATTGGAGATGGCGTCCACAATCTTATGGACGGACTTGTGATTGCAGGAGCATATGCTGTCAATGTCACTGTCGGTATTGCAGCAACCATATCAATTGTATTCCATGAGATCCCTCAGGAGATCGCAGACTTTGGAGTATTGTTGTATTCAGGTTTTTCCAAGAAAAAGGCTTTGATATTCAACTTTTTATCAGCTTCAGCAGCGATTTTGGGAACTGTAATAGGCATTATTCTGATTGGCAGACTGGAAGGATTCTCTCACTTCATAATCCCTTTTGCCGCAGGTAACTTCTTATATATTGCTGCTTCAAATCTTCTTCCTCAACTCCATAGGCACTGCAAGATTAAAGACACTCTGCTTCACCTATTGGCAATCTTGATCGGAATTGCGATTATTATGTTTGTGACTGTGTTGGGACCAGGGCACGTACATGTTTGAGTATTCTAAATGAAAATTAAGGGATTAGATATACTTATAAATGCCTAAGAAATAACATAATCTATGCTCAGAGAAATACTTGCAGCCATTGCCACAATCCTTGTCGTATCAAGCTATATCCCTCAGATTATCAAAGGTTACAAGACCAAGAGACTAAAGGATGTCTCAATGTATTTTCTGATTATTATCTTTACAGGTGTGGTTGTTTGGACTGTATATGGGATTGTAGCTAAAGATTGGGTATTCATGTCAGCAAATATTCTGATCATGTTTTGTTCTCTGACTTTGATATTCATGAAATTACATTATGACAAGCGAAAATAGGCAAATGAACTAGTTTATTTCTTTTTTTTATCTTTTTCTACGCCCCAATATTTTGCCACTACACCAGTTAGTATCCAGACTGCAATTGCAGCGATCAGACCATACATAAACTCATAGGCATTGGTAAATAATCCTATGAGCAACACAATCAATCCTATACCGCCTAATAGTTTGACAATAGCTTCTTTTTCTCTTTTTTTCATTTTAGATCCTCCTATACTGCGTATTTGATTGTGTTTTTTTAAATTTTGTGTCAGAACAAGAAATTATTTCAAGAACTCTTCAATGATCTCTTCAACTTCTTTAATATCATCGTAATCTTTGAGTGTAATGTCCTTGCATCCACTTAGCATACCAGAAAGCTTATGTACTTTAGCAGGTCTGTAGAGACAAAGTATCTTCTTACCATGTTCCAATGCACGACCGATCTCATAGCCCACACCCAGGCTTGGTGTGGTTACCTCTGCAACCAGAATATCTGCTGAAAGAAGCCAGTTAATGTCCCTGTCATGGATGGCATTGTCAGAAATGCCTTTTTCACCTTCAATTGATACATTCTTATCTCCTATGTGCTCTGTAAGAACTTCACCATGTTTCTTGAGAAATTCAATAATCTGAGAATAGAGTCCGACATCATCTCTTCCTGCACGAATTGATCCTGCAAAATATATCTTCATATAGAATATGAATTATTGGATGCTTATAAAATTTACTAGAATTCACACTCAACCTTAAGTTCCTTCCCTTCAGAATACTCAACTGCTTCTGCCTTGATTGTGTCCTTGATATCAATCTCTACAAGTTTTAGGGCTTCAATGTCTTTGTTTGGAGCAGTTATGCTTAGTTTTTTCACAGGAGCCTTCATGCTGAGATTCTTTGCACTCTTTTCCTTGCGACAGGATGAGATTACTTCAACTGCCAAGTCTCCTGCGAGCTCACTTGTCTCATGAGACCAATCAGATCCAATGATTGGCCAGGAAGAAATATGTATGCTCTTATCACCCACATGATCCTTATAGAATACTTGGTATATCTCTTCTGTTATGTGTGGCATGATTGGTGCGAGCATCTTCAAAATATCTAATAGAACTCGGTACAATGTGTATTGAGCGCTCTTTTTAGCGTCAACCCCACGTTCATTAGGATTGTATATCCGGTTCTTGATCATCTCAAGGTAATTATCGCAGAAAGTATGCCAGAAGAACTGTTCAACCTCTTTCTTACTATCACTTGAATTATAGACGTCAAACTCTTTTGTTGCACGCTCTACTACTTTTGCGAATCTTGAGAGAAGCCATCGATCCACAATTTCAAGCTTTTCTTCTTTGATTTCCTCAAAATTATGGTCTTCAAGTTGCATCATGGCAAACCTTGACGCATTCCAGAGCTTTGTTAAGAATTTCTTTCCTGTAACAAGGTCTTTTTCTTGATATGGCATGTCTTCTCCCCATCTGGCGCCTCCAACCCAATATCGAAGCACATCAACATTATACTTGTCAAGCACTTCGTGGGTCCAAATTGCGTTTCCTTTTGACTTGTGCATCCCTCTCCCCTTGGGGTCAAGGACAAATGTTCCGATGGCAATATCTTTCCAGGGAATCTCATTGAAATGAAGCAATGATTTTAAGATGGTATAGAACGCCCATGTTCTGATTATATCATGACTCTGGGGCCGCAAGCTTGTTGGGAACAATTTTTTGAAGCTCTCAGGATTTTCAAGCATCCTAATGCTGATTTCAGGACTCATGCTAGATGTCATCCAGGTGTCAAAGACATCTTCTTCTGGAACAAATTCGGTTGAGCCACATTTACAGTTTGCCTTTGGCTTATCAACCTCAGGATCTACTGGAAGATCTGCCTCATCTGCAACTATGGCTTCGCCACATTTTTTACAGTACCAAACAGGTATTGGAACTCCGTAGAATCTTTGTCGACTTATGCACCAATCCCACGCAAGGTTATTGGTCCAGTCATTATATCTTGCTCTGTAAAAAGAAGGATACCAATTGATTTTCTCTCCTTGTTCAATCATTTTATCCTTAAATTTCTTGGTCTTAATGAACCATTGCTTTGTGATAAGGAATTCAATAGGTGTACTGCATCGCCAGCATCCACCGACTGTCTGTTGCAGATCGTTCTGGTCCAGAAGTCTTCCTTGTGCTTTCAGGTCGTCGAGCATCTCTTCTCTTGCCTGTTTAAGGGTCATTCCCTTGTATCTGCCGGAAATATCTGACATCTTACCATCCTTTGTCACACAAATTTTTAGGTCAAGGGAATATTTTTTCCACTTATCAATATCCGCGGTATCTCCAAAAGTGCAAACCATCATAATTCCAGATCCAAATTCTTTGTCAACAGTCTCATCAGTCATTATTTTGACTTTATGATTAAATAATGGAACAATTGCATTCTTTCCAACCATATCTTTGTATCTATCATCATCCGGATGCACAAATATGGCAACACAGGCTGGTAAGAATTCTGGTCTTGTGGTTGCGATTGTAAGTTTTGTATGGCTTCCTTCCAAGTCAAAAGCGATGTCATTGAGCTTTGTATTCCTGTCTATATTTTCAACTTCTGCTTGGGCAAGCGCCGTCTGATGATGCGGACACCATAATGTTGGTTCTTCAGCGCGGTACGCATGTCCTTTTTTAACAAGATCCAGAAAGCTCCATTGGCTCACCTTTTGAGCCTCTGGACTTATGGTTGTATAAACCAGGCTCCAGTCATAACTATGGCCAAGGGCTTTGAATACTCTTTCAGAATAAGTTTTTTCAACTTCCGCTGACTCCTTTAGACATAGCTTTCGAAATTCTGCTTTTGTCGTCTTTGCTTTGCTTATCTTATACTTTTCTTCAACGTATTTCTCTGTTGGAAGACCATTGTTGTCAAAGCATGGCGCAAAGTGGACATTAAATCCTCGCATACGCTTATAACGTGCGATTATTTCAAATTGGGTGTAGTGCAATGCATGGCCTATATGGAGGTGGCCTGCACTTGCATAAGGCGGCGGTACATCCAGGCTATATACTGGCTTCTTGCTAACAGACTCAAATGAGTACAGCTTTTCTTTATCCCAAAAAGCCTGCCATTTTTTTTCAACAGCTGGCGCATCATATTGCTTATCTAATTCCACCATGATACCACGTCATATTAGTGCTTTTAAGAAGTTGTAGAGGTTTTATAAAGGTTTTGACAACACATCAGGATAAAAAACAGCTTCAATAGATAACAAGCTTTAAAATCATTAAATCATCTCCAAGAGAAAATGTTTAAGATATTAGCCAAACAAGGACTGGCCAGGTCAGGTATCCTCACAACCAAGACCTGTAAGGTACACACACCCACATTCATGCCAGTAAATACCAAGGCCTGTGCAAAATTCGTCACAACAAGTGATCTTGTTGATATGGGTGTTGAAGCCATCATCAGCAATAGCTTTATTCTGTTTCTGAATCCGGGTCTCAAGCGAGTAGGGGATCTTCATAAGTTCATGAACTTTCCAAATAGTATATTTACGGATTGTGGCGCTTTTCAGATGCTCAGGGAAAGCTTATTTATGGGTTACACTAATCAAGGCATTAAGTTCAAGAATCCTTTCAATGGTGAAAAACTGCTTCTCACGCCAAGGGACATAATGAAGATACAAACTCATCTGAATTCTGACGTGGCAATGGCCCTTGACAATCTTCCGGATCATAAGACTCTTGACAAGAAGGCAATACAACACGCGGTTGAGATGACCATAAAATGGCATACGACTTCTAAAGAAGTTCATGATTCCATTTGGAAAGACAAGGAAAATAATAAGAGACAACTGTTGTTTGGCATTGGCCAAGGCGGACTTGATCCAAAGCTAAGACAGGAATGCCTGCAAGAACTTATCAAACTTGA
>JAHJEM010000097.1 GCA_018825425.1 Nanobdellota archaeon
CTGATGGTACCTTAACAGTCATCTCTAATGAAAGAACCTTGTCAACTTTACCATCCTTGATAAATACTACTGTATCAATAACATGAGGTATAACACCTAGTTCTATCCTACCAACAAATCTCTGTATAGCGTCTATAGGTTTAGTAGCATGTAACACACCAACAAGCCCTATACCAGATAACCTTAAGTCAGAGAAAAGTAAAAAGTCTTTGGTATTTCTCATCTCATCAAAGAAAGTATAATCAGGCCTTGAAAGTAATAGGATGTCCTGGATCTCTTGGCTTGTGCCATGGTTGATCGCATACTGCGTTACTTCAGGCGGCAGAACAATATTCCTGGGTGCTTCGACAGTTTTAACAACTTTTTTCTTGGATTCATAGAATTCAGCCAGAGCTTGAGCAAAAGTGGTCTTGCCATGACCAGGAGGACCGGCAATCAATATTCCCTCGGTAGTTTTGCAAATCCTATCCATCAATTTTCTTTGAATCTTGTAATTCCTAAGTTTCATACGTCTAATAGGTCTTACAGCAGTAATCTCATAACCATCAGAAAAAGGAGGTCTCGTGATTACAATCCTATAATTGGCTAGTTGGATGATGGTAGAACCACGCCTATCGATTTCAATGAAACCATCTTTTCTTGAACTGGTCTCCTCAGTGATCTGCTTAGCAAGTTCTTTGACCTTCTCGCCACTAAGCACTTCTTTTGAACAGTAAACATACTTGCACTTCCCGGGTCTGCCCTTCTTAGCCTTTGGAATGCAATCCGCTTTGATATGAATACTCATAGTATACCTGTCAAAAAATTGACTTAAAATCAACTCCTTTGATTCCTGCTCTGGAAATTCATACAGAATAACATCAATACCTTTTGACTCAGCAACCATTGCCTGAACCTTGTCAGCTGTAATTAGAGTGCCTTTCTCAGAAAGTGCAAGCTCCCTGATGATGGAATCAATCTCGCCCGCTTTAGCATGTCTTATCTCAAACTCTCTTGGTCTGTCACCCTTGTAATCCACAGTGAACTTGAATTTATTGGACAGATCCCTTAATTTCTTAATCTCTTCAAGGCCCAGATGACCAGTCTCCTTACCTCGATTAGCCTGAGCCTCGAGCTCAGCCATTACCGCTTCATGAATGATGATGCACTTAGGCTTTAACTCCTTGTTCTCGATATTCTTCGAGATTATACCCTCAATGATTATGCTGGTATCCGGGATGATTTTCTCAACCTTCTTCATATTAAAAAGAACATCTGACTATCTTTTTAAATCTTACTAATCAAGTTCACTTTTATGCTTTTTAGCTAAGCCACATACTGAATCTATATAGAAGTATCAAGATTCTCTGACCGAAATTGACATCTACCAGACTAAGAGAAATGTTTTCACTGATAGTTATATCGTCCCCAAATTCATCTTTAAAAGAGACTGAGATTATAACATCATTCTTGCCAGGTTTTAAAATCTTGGCAGGAACCCTTACCTGAAACATATTATTCACATCCAAAGATTCAACCTCCCAAAGTTCAGATATGAAATCACCTTCAAAGCGGACAACGACATTAGAAGGACTTGAAAAAGATTCCTGAGAAATGGCAAAAGAAACCTCTGCAGTCTCAAAATAAGTAACAGTTTCTGGATAATCAATATTTGAAACACGAACAACGGGATGGTCAAGGACATTAACTAAGATGAACTTTTTGACAGAAAAATCATCATTATCAACAACCAATTCAAGATTCTTAACACTTAAAGTATCAAAAGAATTTTCAAATTCCAGATTCTTGCTCTCAAGAACTGCGAAAACTTGATTACTGCAGTCATCCTCTAGACATATCCTGACTTCTAGGACTTCTTCAAAAAGATTTGTGAAATCACAGCCAAATGCTAATGGTTGATCAAGATAGACTACGAACCTATCATTATCACAAGCAATACTAAATGCAGAGTCATCAGCGCTCTGCTCTGTTTGTGTACTCCTAAAATAACTATCATCATAAACTCCTCCTGTCTTCTTTGCCTTAAAAGAAGATTCACCAGTAGC
>JAHJEM010000098.1 GCA_018825425.1 Nanobdellota archaeon
AATTATGGCGGCCAGGGATACGATACATTCTGTCTTGTGATTGAACCAGAACAATGTGACATGTTTGCTCATGTTGCAGGAGTAAGGGTTGACGTCAATGACGGTCCAATCAATGAGATTACTATAAAGTATCTTGATGGAATCAGTGGCATGGATAACTTTTTCATGACAATAACTGATGGGAATGATTATCCACACATCATTGGATATGTTCTAGCAGAGAATCCTAGCGGAGAAGAATGGAAGACTGTAACATTTGAACTGCCATTCGAGATTCCAGATGGAGAAGTAAGATACCTAAGAATCGAAGCATTGGGGCCTATCTGGTCAGGATGTGAAGATTGGGGTCAACTTGCAATCGACTATGTTGAGTTTGACTACAATCCAGATGTACCTGAGTTTAGTACAACTGCAGCAATCGTTGCAATGGTTGGCGGAATCGCAGGACTTGTCTTCTTGAGAAAGAGGAAATAGGTTTTTCAATTTTTTTTTTAATTACATATTCAATAACATATATAACAACAATTCGGGGGTATAATACCATGAAAAAAATAATTAGTATGTTTGTAATGCTGCTTGTGTTTGCAACAGCAGCAAGTGCATATGATGTTGACCTTAGTAGGGTTACAGGTGTATGCGAGGTTACAGGACCTCTTTACGGAGGAGACCACGGTGACTGGGGAGTTGCTCCAGAAGGTTCAACAGGATATGGTGATGAAGGTAGAGATCACTTTTGTATGATTGTGGGACCTGGAGACTGCTCAGACGTTGACACTTGGTCAATGGTATTTACTGCAGATGGTCCAGTGAACAAGATCAGAGTAAGACATCTTGATGGTCAGGTTGACGATACTTTCAGCATGGCAATGACCGATGCAGCTGGTGGTCCAGTTGAGATTGGTATGGTCAATGCTCCTGCAGGTGGTGGAGAGATATGGCGTGTGTCAGAGTGGATGAATCTGCCTTTCACAATTCCAGATGGTGAGACCAGAACACTATATTTCACAGCAGAAGCTCCAATTGAACCATGGTGTGAAACCTGGGGTCAGATTGCAATCGATTATGTTGAGTTTGATTATGAGGAAGAAGTTCCTGAATTCGGACTCCTTGCAATTACAATCGCAATGATCGGTGCTCTAGGCGGACTATTCATGCTTAGAAAAAGACGATAAAAAACACAAAACTGGAGGTAATTACAGTGAAAAAGATAATTTTTGGTTTGTTTTTGTTGCTTACCATAGCAAGCGTTAGTGCAATTGATAATCCGAACACATTTGTAATAAACGGATATGTTTATGAAAATGGGGTTCCTATGCCTAGTCAACACATTGACGGAACATGCTATTCAGATGCAGCATGTACTGTTTTTGTCGAGGAAGACTCTGATGTGACTGGTGCTGATGGGCATTATGAAGTCACACTTCAGACACCTTGTGAATCAGGGCACTATGCTAAAGCATGCATACATGGAACAGATTCGTGTTCAGCTTGTGAACAGTTTACAGGAGAGTATCCTATCGATGCAAGATTGGATATCCATACTGGAGCAGTTCCTGAATTCGGTCTTCTGGCTGGAATGCTTGCAATGATTGGTGCAATAGGCGGATTGTTTTTACTAAGAAAACGCTAAATATTTGTTTTTTCTTTTTTTTTCTTTTTTTTAACTTTTATTTCAAATTCTCCAATATGAAATGTCTTTGCAATGTTTTCATATGTTAGTTTCTTAAGAAGATCAACTTTCACTCCGTGTCGTGGCAAGAATTCTTCCACAAACTCCTTATAGATGTATAATGAAGGAAATCCTGACATGTAAGGAGCATAGAGCTTCTCACCTATGGCATGAGGGGCATGATCTGTCTCAATCCAATCAATCTTTCCTTCACGCAGGAGCTGGAGCATCTTGATTCTGTCGTCTTCATCTCTAAGAGGAGGATTCATCTTGTATAATAACCCCTGTTTTTTGCTGTTCCACATGATGTGGTGAGGAGTGACCCCACATGTTATTCTAAGAAATTCCCTTGCCTCATCCACAAGTTTGACAGCTTCTGGACATGATATGTGTGGGATATGAAGGGTTCCCTTGAACCATGCTTCTTTAGCAAGACCTATCTGATCACGGACACTTTCAATCTCTGCTTCTTTTGGTCTGGCCCATGAATGACTCTGTGGAATCTTTGCAGTCCATTTCTCAGGGAGCATCTGATCCTCACGTTCACAGTGCACCACGAGCACACCTTCATATCTCTCATCAACCAAGACTCTGAACACTTTCTGCTGTTGGGAGATATTTGGAAGTGCAAGATTTCCGACACTATGGCCTGCAAACATTTTTATCCCGATAACTTCTTTAAATTTTCTCGCGCAATGTATTGCCTCTTTTAATTGAGTCTCATCATCAGTCGCACCGATATACATGTAATAATCATTCTTTCTCTCTTTTGGAACAAGCTTGAATCGATTGAGCACATCAATTTCCCTAAGAATAGGAGGATCTGTATTAGGCATGTCAAAGATTTTGGTTACTCCTTGAGAATCTGCAATCTGGAATACGTGAGCTATGGTCTCTTTGTAGGATTGGTTACCGTCGCGGCAATGGACGTGTGGATCTATCATACTGGACTAATAGAAATAGGTTGCTTAAAAAATTTTTGGAGAAACAATATATTTTACTTAATAACCTTCTTCTTCTCAGCAGGCTTTTCTTCTTTCTTTGCATCGCCTTCTTTCTTGACTTCCTCTTTAGGTGCGAACTGGTTGATAATTTCTTCAGGAAGCTGAGCCTCTTTTAACTTGGCCCTGATATCCTTATTATCCTTGCCTGCCATCTCTGCAACAATTCTCTTTGCTTCAGTTTCAAATTGCTCTCTTTTATCCTTTAATTCTTCTTGCATATGTTTTCTCTCTTCTTCTTGCTCTTTTATCTCTTCAGCAGACAGTTCAGTTTTTCTTGCTTTGATCTTTTCATCGAAATTGCCGTCATCAATCATCTTGAATGCTTCTTTTGCAGGGACACCTTCAACCATAACACCCATAGAAACACACGTTCCTACAACCTCTTTTACTTTGGCTTTAAAAGTTGCACCCATAAGGGCATCTTCTTTCATCTTTGCCACTTTGATAATCTGCTCAATCTTGAGATCAGCAACAAAGTCTTCTTTTGCTTTGCCAGATCCTTTATTCACTCCTGCTTCTTTCTTGATAAGAGCGCTAGCAGGAGGAGTACCAATAGAAATCGTGAATTCCTTTGAATCTGTATCAACCTTGACTGTGACTGGAACCTGCATACCCTTGAAATCACCAGTTTTCTTGTTGATTTCAGCAATAACTGCACCTATGTTTACACCTAGAGGTCCGAGTGCAGGGCCGAGTGGTGGTGCTGCAGATGCTTTTCCACCTTCAATCAATGCTTCTACGTCTTGTGTAGCCATAATCCCCTTCAGAAATAGTAGGGTGTTTATAAAGCTTTTGGGGGCTATATGCCCTTGAAAACTGTGAATCACCACTTTCACGCAGCGTCTCTGTTGCAAAAAATATTTAAACCCGCACAAGCAGTATTTAAAAATGGTCAAGATACCTAAGTTATTGTATGACAAGGTAGCAGCAAGCATTTTGCGCGATGATGAGAAATCATCAATACTTGACTATATTCTTGAAGAAGAGTACACTGTTTTGGAAGCAGAAGGCATATACAACAAAGTCAAGCAGATAACAGATAGTCAAAGAAAACCTGTTAGTTATACACAAGTGATTAAGCGAGAGATACCCAAATACAAGGTAGTTATTGGGGCTTTCTTGGCAGGAGTGGGTTTTCCCCTTGTCTATTACCTGATGTTACCTGTCAAGTTCTCACCATTGTGGGGTATCCCTTGGATGGTTTATGTTTTTGGAAAGTGGTTTTTCTGTTTGTTCACAGGAAACCTACCTGCAATGTTCCAAGAGAATGCAGGTATCATGGTTGCCAAATGCAACTTCCTGGGTCCTGATTCAGAGCTGATAAAAGCAATATTCAATATGGGTGGCATGGCATTTTCTATGATACTCGGAGGTCTGCTAATAATTTATATGGTCCATCTGTCCAGGTTCTATTTTGCTGACCGTGAATCTAGTCCTGGTGTGAAAAGAGCCAAGTATTTCAAGGCATGGATAAATGGTGCCATTGGCTTTGCTTGCCTAACCACAATACCTTATGCCCTCTTGGTGGGAATTACTGGTGAGATGTGGTTTGATGTGAGCACAATAGCAATCTATTTCGGAGTAGAAGTGGGGTATCTGATAGATTTGTTGTTGGTAGTCTGTGGAGTTATCTGGCTTGCTACACTGATAACTGCGGGAATATTCTTCTGGAAGACGCATAGGTTGTTGAGGAAGGTTTAGAAGTACGTATCGTGATTATAAACCTGAGTACCTAATGTTATTGAAATATATTAAAATATTATAAA
>JAHJEM010000099.1 GCA_018825425.1 Nanobdellota archaeon
CACTGATTACTTTGGTATCATCCAGATCATAACAGATTATCGAGTAAATATGATTGATGTCATTATTGAGCATGGTGATAGACCCGTTAGTGCAATTTCTTCTGTTATTTATCGCTCTGATCCTTTCTTCAAGGTCTGTACCGCAAATGCTTATCGTAGCACTGGTTTTATGCTTTGGAAAATTCAGGTTCAGATTTACATCCCCAAAAACATCAGGAAAGCCATTGCTTTTACCGCCACTAGATATATCCCAATAACCTTCGAGTGTTTTTCCGTCCATAGGTCTTTCTTTTGCACCTTCAACTTTTCCGCAGCTGATATTGCATGTATAGAGTTTATCAACATTACAATCACTGTTAATTCTATACAAAGTCATTGTAAGATCAGTCTTGTTTGCATACAGAATGTAGTCATAATTATTATATTCAGCTTTAACAAAAGATGAAACAGAGGTAGGTAAATTCGACGTAACTATTTTAGGTTTTTTGATAGGTTTTTTAGGTTTGATAATTGGTTTTTTGACAGGTTCCTCAAATATTATAGTCGGCTCAGGTTTTGAAGCCTCATAAGTTGGACTAACATATTCTTGGCTAGGGGATAGGACATTTTCAAAGAAAGGTTTTATCTTATTTCCAAATACCCCGTAAGCAGCAAGTGCAAGCGTACCTGTAGCAAGGAGAACAACTGAAGCACTTTTGAATCTCCTCCACCTTTCTCTATCTTTTATTGAATGGTAAACCTTGGTTGCCTCTTGGATAGACGAGCTTGCGTCTTTATTTATAGTTTCTCTTCCTCCCATTTTAATTCCTCCACATAGAAAAAATCCTTTCGAATTCTTCATCAGATCTAACGGTGAAATCTTTGTGCTTGATATCAAAGCCTCCTGAGTAGGCATTATCAACAAGAACAAATCCTTTATCTTGTAATTGGACTCCTGCACAAGCATGATTTACATCATCCCCACTAAAATCTATGTCAACACTCACATAATTCGCTTTTAAGCCGCAAAGCCTTGCAAGAGTGATGTAAAGTATTGTGGATTCTCCACAAACCCCTTCAGCAGTTTCAAGAACCTCCACCGAATTTCTATATCCATTTATTCGCTTATTTTCTCCGTATTTTACATTGCTATCGACTATCCTGTACAATTTTTCTGCTTTCTTGTAATCATTTTTAATCCCTTTCACATCTTCAACTAGCCTTAGCATATCTGGTGATAACAGATATGGCTTATCAGCTGTTTTTTCTTCTATAGATATTATATATCCATCATCGATATTCTCCAAACCATAGCCTATCTTTATTTCAGGATCTATTTTAGTCGGATTTTCTGTTATTATTTCTTCTGTTGTTATTGGATCAGATGGTACATCTTGGTTCTTGTTTATGTGCGAAAAAATTGCATCTCCTCCAAGGTATAGTACACCGGCTGTTAGGCAAAAAAGAAAAAATCTGCCCAATCCGCCTTTAGGTTGTTTGTAGTAACCATGTCTATTGATATTGTTCACAATATTATCCAAGCTTGGCATTGTATCCCTCCTTAACATTATTGTATAATCTTGTAACAGTTGATGTAAGAAAGTCAAAGTGACCGTCCTTTTTCCCAATATATACAACCATGGCTTCTTCTGATTCATAGATTGGCTGCAGGAATTCAAGGTCATTCTTGATTGCAGTCGTTTTCTGAATAGGTGCATCAACTATAGTCCACAGTGACTGCAGGTTGTTCCAGGTATCGAGATAGTCAAATTTTGTTTTGTCTATACATCTGTGCATGCTCTTCTTAATTTTTCCTAGTTCTTTCCTATTGATAAAATCTGGATATTTCTCTTCTATGAATTGCATCTCAATCAATAGGTTTGAATACATATCAATCACTCCAATTATCACTGATCCTGCATCGATGTTCTTGCTGACAATTGCGTCATAGTCTTGTGTTACTTTCTGTCTGTAACCAGCTATGTATTTCTCAAAATCTTCAAAATATCTGAAAGCAGGATGTTCAGAGAAATTGTCAACTACATTTCTAAGATCATTAATAATTTCCTTCTGATCTGAAAAA
>JAHJEM010000100.1 GCA_018825425.1 Nanobdellota archaeon
TACAGATATGCACGCCTCTATCGTTGATCAGATCAACCCTAACAACTTTGGATCCGACAAACTCAAGTATACGAGATACACTTTCACCAAGGAGAAGGTTTCTTATGTGGCCTAAATGTAAAGGCTTATTTGTATTAGGTGCGGGAAATTCAATAACAACTGTCTCTGCACCATGTTTGATCTTTCCATACTCTAAACCCTCTTTATGAATTTTCTGAAGAATTTCCTTAGCCAGAATTTGTTTTGATACAAAGAAATTGACATATGGCCCTTTAGCCTCGATCTTTTCAATAGAATCTGTTCTTTTGATTTGGGACACCAAGTCTTTCGCGATTAAATGAGGGGGCTTTTTTAAGTCTTTTGAGAGAATAAAACAAGGGAATGCAAAATCCCCCATAGAAGCATCTGGAGGTATTTCTAGCACCTTTTCAATTTCACCCTCTCCTTTTGAGACAGCGGATGCAATTAGCTTTGCTACCTCCTCTTTGAACATAAAGAATCACTTCTTTTCTTCCTTTTTATTGTCTTCGGTTTTAGGAGCATTTTTCTTGTCTTCGACCTTCTTTTCTTCTTTCTTCGGCTTCTCTTCCTTAGCGTCCTTTTTCTCTACTTTCTCTTTTTTAGGCTCTTCTTTCTTTTCTGTTTTCTTATCTTCCTTTTTATCTTCAGGCTTCTTATCTTCTGCGTCCTTAGGTCTCTCTTCTTTCACTGCTTCTGCTTTCTTCTCAGTTGCAGCATCTTTTGGAGCCTCTTTTGCGTCACCTGCATCTTCTTTCTTTGCTTCTGCATCTATTGGACCTTTTCCAGCCTTAGTTACAGTAAGATTAATCTGAGCAGTCTTGGCATATATCTGATTTGCCGCCACTGTTTTCCTTTTTCTCATACCTTTTCTTTTGCTTCGGATTCCAACGCCAGTTGTTATCAAGATCCTTTTTCTCATTGTGCCAGAGACATCCCACCTCATGGGAAATCCACAACTATCACTGCCACCGCTAATTTTGAACTCATAACCTGCAAAGCCAAGAGTCTCTCCTTTAATAGTATCTCCAATCTTTTTACCAATCAAAGGTTTGCAATCAGCATCATTTAGAACTTTCTTGTGAGTCTTACCATTCTTAGGATCTGAGATATTTATTTTAAATTCCATTTTCAACGTCCTCCCGAGAACACATCTAGTGCATGCCTCAGCGCTGTAGAGGTCAAGAACAAGTAACCATTTATAAAGATTATCCCAAAAAGAGGGTTTTAAGGGTCTAGACTCCTAAATTCCAGATATGGAGAAACATTTATAAAACCAGATATCAAAGGATAATCACAATGGAACCTAATAAAGCCTGCATTATCATACCAAAATTCTTTGTGCTAACAATTCTTGCATTTGGATTCGCATCTGCTGAATGTGAAAGCATGTATAAGGTAAGCTGGCAAAAGGCAGAGATAAATATTGATGACAATATCCATACATTGGAAATACAGGATATTGATATTGACAATGAAAGGATTCACTATGATCATTATGCAGAAAAATATGGCATCCACACTGGAAATCACTGGAGTGATGATTCACCAGCCACCTTATTTGGACCGTGCGATGGAAAAACATACTGCGCAAAACTCATAGAAGTAAGAGAAACTACAGACTACAAGTACGCAACCCTTGAAGATCATTGTGGTGAGGAGATTGAACTTAGAGTGGCCAAGGAAGATGATTGCGAACCTTTGCGTAAAGTAACTGACGATACTGCAGAGATGGTAATCGATGGTTACTTGCATACAATAATACTTTACAACATTGATTTGGTCAATGATAAGATTGAGTACGAACACATTTCAGATGATCTTGATATACGACGAGACCCCAGATGGAGCAATGAAGCTCCAGCAGTACTAGTCGGACCTTGCGGTTATGATGGCTGTTTGATATTGACTGGTGTTAGAGAATCCAGCAGATATCTTTATGCTCACTTCTCGGACTATTGTGCAGGAGAGGTTGAACTAAGATTGAAGAAGGATGAACAGCCAGGTTATGGTGGTTCTGAAATCCTAGTAAAGAAAGAATCAGATCTTGCAGAATACAATTCTGGAACCAATCCTGTGGAGATATTGCTAAAGGATATCCCGATAATTGGTAATACAGGAAGTGCAGAAACTGCAGTTTTTGAGATAAGAGAGGGTGGAAACGTTATTGATGCATATATTGAAATAGATGATTGCATCTATTACAATGAAGGTAGGTGTGCAGTCACACTCACTCATATCAGTATTCTTAGCACTGTAAGAAAGGCCACTTTGAAAAAAAGTGGCGATAATAATGGAGTCTCACTTATGATACCTCGGGGCAAACCAATAGAACAAATCAGTGAAAAATCCATCAATGCATACCCTGGAGAGATTGCCACGCAATATGTACTCTTAGATGGATTTGCTCCTTCAGAGATTTTGATTTCAAAGAATGATGAGGACGCCTGGTACAAAGAAGGTGATTGCTTGATGTATGGCTCACAAGGTTGCAGGATTTCTGTCACAAATATCCTGTTTGAATCAGATCAAAGTTCTGACTATGTTGTTGCTACGATTCAGGATCATCTATTTAATACCAATCTGGAGATTCGAAAGAAGATAGGAAGATGTCCTGATAATTGTAATTGTGAAAAGGAGGGAATTTACTGTAATCCAGAACCAATTGTCTGCCCAAAGGACTGTATATGCGGCAATGTAATCACTTGTCAGAATGATGATGATGATGATGATGATTGCAAGATGGGGTGCAACAATAATGGGCATTGTATTCAGATTGGAACCAGAGTAGCAGACTACAATCTTAAGTATTGTAATCTGAATGGGGATATGGAAACTGTAAGGGAGTCAGGCAATCTTTGCGAACATAATTTTGAGTGCGAGAACAACAACTGCGTTGATAACAAATGCTATTCACCTGGTATGTTCAAGAGATTCTGGACATGGATATTTGGATAAGGTAAATACCTTAGAAGTCGCGAAATCTTAGTCAACATTTAAAAATACCTTTATGTTCTAGAGCATTATGAACTTCCAAACCCTTCCTCAAGCCTTGAACAGTTCTAAGTACTTAGATATGGCCTTTGGAGAAGCTAAAAAACAAGCAAACATGCTCCAGAAGAGGGGTTCAAAAGAGGCAATGGAGAAGAAAAAGTGCTTTAGGCGTCTACGAATCTCTGAAAAAGTGCTTTGCGCCCATCTAACTACCCTTCTTGAAAAATATCCTAAGTTTGATGAACTACCAGACTTCTATTTGGAGCTTGCTGCAATCACAATAGACATAGATTCTCTAAAAAAAGGATTATCAACAGTTTCATGGGCAATAAAGAAGATTGAAGAGCTTACAAATATGTATGCAAACAAAGCACACATATCAGAAAAACCAACTGAAGTATGGAAAGCATACTATGGACGTGTAAGCTCAGTATTAAAAAGACTTGATAAGCATCTGTATGTAATTGAACAATCCAGGAAGACTCTGAAAAGTTATCCTGATATCAAAGAAAATTATACTGTGTGCCTTGCAGGTTTTCCAAATGCAGGAAAATCAACTCTTCTTTCGAAAATCACCTCAGCAAAGCCAGAGATAAAGGCCTATGCTTTCACGACCAAAAGTCTTAACATGGGCTACTTTGAGACGTACTTCCACAAGGTGCAGGTTATTGATACACCAGGGACATTGAATAGATTGAACAACATGAATAATATTGAAAAACAAGCATATCTTGCAATGAAGCATTGTGCAAATCTGTTGGTTTATGTTTTTGATCCCACATATGATACAAATAAACAATTAAAACTGTTGGAAACATTAGAAGAACTCAAGCTACCTATTATTCTCTATGTCACCAAGACTGACCTGGCCAAGCCAGAAATTGATATGGAGTATATAAGCAGTCCACAAACACTAAAAAAAGAATTAGGAACTAGATTCAAATCTTACCTTTCAAAAAACCCGACTTCTTCTTAACTTCTTTATCCACTTTCTCTTTATCTATTGGCATATTGATATGTATTCTTGTAGGATAAGGTATCTGGATCTTATTCTCAGTTAATACCGCGTAAATCATTCTTGTGATAGAATCCTTTAATTTTTCCAGAGATTTTATGGAATGAAATCGTGTACATAGGTCCAATCTGAAATCCAAAGAATATTCACCCATCTTGACAAATCTCACCTCAGGTCTAGGCTTGTCCAATACTTTCCTGTGCTTCTTTGTTGCTGTCAGTATTATGTGATTGATTTTTTCAGGATCTGTACCATATGCTACTCCGAATTCTATAAAAAGTCGTAACAAGTCACCTGGTTGCGAGTAGTTGGTGATTCTGGAATTGGCTAGGACACCGTTTGGTATCGACACTATCTTCTCGTCATATGTCAGAACCCTAGTACTTCGAAGGTTAATCATCATTACTTCTCCTAACTCTGAATCCTCTACTTGGATTACATCTCCTGCCTTGAAAGTCTTGTCCAGGATGAGTGAGATACCTCCGAAAACATTTGTGAGTGAATCCTTTAGAGCAAGACCTAGAATTACTCCTGCAACTCCCAAGCTTGCAAGAAGGGTCCATACTTCTACACCCCAGAATTCAAGTATGAATAGGAGTGCAATCAAGAATAATATTACTTTTACTACACTGTGAGTCAAAGGCATGACTTCTTCATGGAATTCATGTCCTTTTTTTCGGGTCATGTGTTTTCCCCACATGTCCAGCATCAGAATTGATATCTCGATTACAAGCAGAGTAAATAACAGAACCATTAAACTCCTAAGCACAAGGAAAACCACATCATTCTCAAAAATGATTCTCTGGAGTGCTAGATCAAGCCCCAGAATAAATACTATGATTATGAATATGCCTTCTGATCTTTCAAAGACTTTTTCTCTCCTTGCGAACTTTTTCAGGACAATTTTGTTTACAAATCCACGGAAAATCACTGTAAGCAACCATATGATCAGTAGAAATAATACGAAAATGAAGGTAAGATAGACTGTGTTGTTAGTATGGAGCAAACTGACAAAACCACCTAGTATCATGGGTTGAAGATAAGAACTAGTCTATATAAGGATTTGTAATTACTCTTGAATCAGACCAAAACTCCTGTCCTTAAATATATAACACCCGGCTCTCTACCTGTCTGATTCAAGAGTTCCGGTCACTTTGTCCCATTATTGTTAGTCCGTAATGCTCCACCCTTCAAGATTGGAGTTAGGATGAGCAGATAGATTAGGACAAAGTTACAGTTACTGTACAGTTGAGTAGAGAATCTATTCCTTTGTTTGGTCCACAACATCAATAGTGCATCCACATGGCATCTTGTGCTGGGCTCTCTTCAGGGCGTTCTGAGCCAGACTAATGTTTCCTTTGTTAACCATGATTTCCATGATTATCTGTCCTGTCTTGACTCTAGCAGCCAGACCTACTGTCTTTCCAAAGCTCATCTTCATTCCTGTACTCATTCTGTCTGCGCCTGCACCTGCAGCCAAAGGATTATTTCTTAGAACGTGATGTGGATATGTTCGAATTCTGAATCTATAGCCAGTTCTGCCAAGTCTCTTCTCCATAAGCCTGTTACTGGATTTCCTAGCACTTTCAAGAGCATTATGCCTAATCTGGATGTCTTGCTTGGATTTAAGCTGACAGCTAAACTGGTATTCTCCAGAAACGTCTCCCATCTCAAACTTGACTATCTTATTAACAGGTGGAGCCTTAATAAAAGCCTTTTTCCTGTATTTACTTTTCCTAGTATATGGCCTTTCTAGCTTTCTCCAGGCCACAGCACGTATTAACTTTGCCATAGGGCCCAGAAAAGGTGATTTATTTAAAAAGGTTGCGTAGTCTGCAGGTGTAATAATCCATAAAAGGCAGCACCACAGGTGTAGTGGTAGGGGGCAGGCTGGGTGAGATAATCCCACGCAATTCATCTCCGTTAAATATATAATACCAAGCCTGTTCATTATCCAAATTGAGGTGGAATGGGAAAAATGGACTATCCAAATCTGAAATCAGATAAAGTTGTATACGATATCACTATGAATGAGCTTGAGCGCCAACAGACCACGCTCCAGATGATTCCTTCTGAGAACTTCACAAGCAAAGCAGTCATGGAAGCACAAGGAAATATCATGACCAACAAGTACAGTGAAGGCTATCCTAATAAGAGATATTATCAAGGGAATAAGTATGAGGACGAGGTGGAGCTTTTAGCAATTGAGAGAGCGAAAAAGCTTTTCGGGGCAGAATATGTCAATGTCCAGACCAATAGTGGAAGTCCTGCGAATATGGCAGTATACTTTGCCTTGCTAAATCCAGGAGACAAAATTATGGGCATGAATCTTAATCACGGAGGTCATCTAACTCATGGATGCCCTGTTAACTTTTCTGGAAAGATGTATGATTGGGTTGAATATGGAGTTGAAAAGGATACTGAACTCCTCGATATGAAGAAGATCCGAGAGATAGCTCTGCGTGAAAAACCAAAGATGATCCTAAGCGGGTACACAGCATATCCAAGAATTGTTGATTTCAAGGCATTCTATGATATTGCCAAGGAGATCGGAGCATATAGCATGGTTGATATGGCTCATATTGCTGGATTGATTGCAGGAGGAGCTCACCCAAGTCCGTTTCCATTCACAGACGTGGTTACCACAACCACTCACAAGACATTGCGAGGCCCAAGAAGTGCAATCATTCTTTGCAAAGAAGAATTCGGCAAAGCAATTGATAAGGCAGTATTTCCAGGATTGCAGGGAGGCCCTCACATGCACACTATTGCAGCCAAAGCAGTAGCATTCAGGGAAGCTATGCAACCTGAGTTCAAAGAATATGCAGCCCAAGTAATTGCCAATGCCAAGGCTCTTGCCAAAACCTTGATGGATAATGGTATCAAATTGGTTAGCGATGGTACAGATACTCATCTTATCCTGATTGACTTAATCAAGACAGAGGCAGTTGGCAAAAAAGGTCTGGGAAGAAAAGGAGCAGTTGCATTGGAAGATGCAGGTATTGTTTGCAACTGCAATACTATTCCGTTTGAGCCCAGTTCTCCATTCAAACCAAGCGGTATTCGCATGGGAACGCCTTCACTTACCACAATGGGCATGAAAGAAAAGGAAATGGAACAGATTGGCGTATGGATTGCAAAGGTACTCAAAGACATGGATAATGATAAGCTCAAACAAGAGATTGCACAGCAAGTCAAGACGCTGTGTTCTGGTTTCAAGGTCTATGACTGAATCATTTCTTGGAGGGATATAACTCATGAAATATAATGAAGCTTTGGATTATATTTATGCAAGACAGATGTTTGGAATGAAGCTAGGCCTAGATAATATCAAGAGCCTTATGCAACAATTGAACAATTCTCAAGACAATTTTCCAAGTGTTCATATTGCAGGTACAAATGGAAAAGGATCTGTCTGTGCGCTTCTCTCGAGTATTCTTCAAGAAGCAGGTTACAAAGTAGGAGTCTATACTAGTCCGCACTTAGTGGATTTTAGGGAAAGGATCAAAATAAATGGTGAGAAAATATCTAAGAAACATCTTGCTGCACTGGTGGAGAAGACCAAACCCCTTGTCAAGAAACATACATATTTTGAGGTTGTGACTGCCCTTGCTTTCCAGTACTTTGCACAACAAAAGGTAGATATTGCACTTGTTGAGGTCGGCCTTGGTGGACGTCTTGATGCAACCAATGTAATCAAGCCTGAACTTGCAGTCATAACTAACATTTCACTTGAACACACAGAGCATCTTGGAAATTCTATTGAGAAAATTGCATTTGAGAAAGCAGGAATAATTAAACCAGGCATTGATGTTGTAGCATACGCAAACAACAGCGGGCTTAAGGTGATTACAAATGCTTGTAAGGAGAGGGATTGTGTTCTTCATGTTGTAAAACCCAAAAAGGTAAAGACTTCTTTGCTTGGAGATTTTCAGCAGGAGAATGCTGCTGTTGCGTTAAAGGCAACAGATCTTCTCATAGACAAAGGATATAAGATAACCCAAAAACATATTGACGCAGGTCTTTTGAATGCTAAGTGGCCTGGAAGGATGGAATTTATCTCAAACAATGTTCTGTTTGATTGTGCGCATAATCCTTCTGGAGCCCAAAGCCTAAGTAAGGAACTAAGAAAGCTTGGCAAAGATACATACATAGTCCTGGGTATTATGAAAGACAAGAACATTAAGGAAATGTGTGATGCACTTCAAGGTGTTGCTAAGGAAATAATCGTGACCAAACCAAAGATTGAACGAAGTGCAAGTCCAAAAAAGATTGCACAACATATTCAGAAGAATGTTTGTGTGATTGATGATGTTAGCGATGCAATTGAATATGCAAAACTCAAAGCAGGAGGAAAGGGATTAGTGGTGGTATGCGGTTCAATCTTTACTGTGGGAGAGGCTTTTTCTTGTATTAGACCTAAACCATTTGACTCCTAAGTACACAAACGGAGTATCTACAAAGGCAAAACCAACTTTTAGAATCCAATATGGAATTATCATTGAGAAAATTCTTGCAACAGTAAATTCAGGAGTCATAAGAAAGAATGCAATGAACATAAATATAGTTGTGTCAATGAACTGGGACACAATTGTGGACAGATTATTTCTCAACCAAAGGAATCTGCCCTTGGTCTTTTGCTTCCAGAAGTTGAATGCAAAGATGTCATGATACTGCGCAATCACAAATGCGAACAAGCTTGCAATCATGATGCGAATGGAACTCTTGAAAACAGAAGCATACGCTTCATTATTGGTGTAAAAGCTTGCAGGTGGCATAATCAAGCCAACCCATGTGAGAAAGATGCTCAGTATCAAGGCAACAAATCCTGCTTTGATGAATATCTTTGTTATCTCTCTTCCTCTGACCTCTTCAATTATATCAGTACATAGAAAGGTAAGAGGATATGCAAAGATGCCAACGCTTGTAACAACCCCGAATATGATTGTTATCTTGCTTCCCAACAGATTCCCAAGAAGTAGAGCTGCTACAAATATTGCCAGCAGAATATTGGTTTTTTTCTCAAGTAGCATATCTGTTTTTTTCACTTCATCTCACTCCGTATCATCTGATTTCTTGATTCTTTTATAAGTCTCAAAGGTATATCCTGGGTGTTCTTCTTTTTCATGAAGTTTCCACTCACTCCAATCTATTTCTGGAAAACTTGTGTCTCCTTCAGGTTCTTGATGAATCCTTGTGAGTTCAAATGTATCTGCTATTGGCAGTGCAAGTTTGTATATGCTTGCTCCACCACATATGAAAACCTTCTGTTTGTTTTCACAGTATTCAAGAGCCTCTTCCCAAGAATTCTTGACAGTAATTCCTTCAGGTGCATAGTCCTTGTCAAAAGATAGCACAATATTCTCTCTTCCAGGCAAAGGTTTTATTGGAAGATCATTGTATGTTTTATCCCCCATGATACAAGGATGCCCAATAGTGAGACCTTTAAAATGCGCAAAGTCCTCAGGAACATCCCACGGAATCTTTCCATCCTTACCTATTATGTTATTGTCTGCAATTCCGACGATGATTATAATTTCTACCATTTTTTCTTACCTCTTTTACACAGCTATATCAAATTTTATCCTTGGATGATGATCATAATCTTCAACAATTGAATCTGTATACTTCCATTCAAATATTGAAGTGAAATTCTCTGTCTTGATGATTGGAAGAGGATATGGTTTTCGGCTGAGTTGCTCTTTGAGTCCCTCGACGTGATTGACATACACATGCGTATCTCCCAAAAAGCCAACCAGTCTTCCTTCATTGAGTTTGGCTTCCTTGGCCAATAAATGGAGTAGCAATCCATAACTTGCTATGTTGAATGGAAGACCCAATGCAGAGTCTATACTCCTCTGGTTCCACATCAAGTTGAGTTTATCTCCGATAACTGTAACTTGGAAGCCCCAATGACAGGGTGGAAGAGCCATGTCTTTTAGATCAATTGGATTCCAGGCACAAACTATCATGCGTCTATCATTAGGATCTTTCTTTAGCATGTCAACCACATATTTGAGTTGGTCAACTCCCTTGCCCAAGGGTAGCTTGTCAAAAGATTGATATTCTGCGCCTATGTTTCTCCATTGCCAACCGTAGATAGGACCAAGGTCGCGTTCTGAGGCCATCTTCTTCTTAGTCTCTTCATCATGACCATAAGGGACCTTCTTTGGTGTGCACCATTCATCCCAGATGTGGTTATTTCTCTCCTTTAGCCACTCCTTGTCTGTGAGTCCTTTGATAAAGAACTCTAGTTCGCTGGCTACAAGCCTTAGAGGAACACTTTTGGTAGTAAGAAGTGGAAATCCCTCTGACATATCATGTTCAAACATCACGCCTGCCAAAGAAATGGCATCCATGCCTGTACGATTCTTCTTCAGAACACCCTTATCAAGTATTTTTTGGATTATATCAAGATATGCTTTCATTATGCACCCCTGATTCAGGGCTGCAGACTTTGTATTTAAAGTTTATGCTATTATTAAGAATAGAGAATGAAAATGGAATAAAAAAAAAGAATAAAAAAAAATCAAATCACAATGATTTAAACCAATCCTGAGCATACTCTCCAAGCACAGGAACTGGCTTCATTGTGCTTTGGATTGCACTAACAAAGCCCATGATCCACAAAACTACTGTTACAACCCATATGATTACGCTAATGGGTGGAATCCATGTAACAAGTCCTGCTACAACAGCCAATGCCATGATAAGTAAGCTCTGTCGAATATGGAAGCTTCCCAGCTTTGATTTCTTTTCAGTATTCATAACAAGTGCAATTATCCATCCAATAAGTGTGATATAGCTCAATATTGCTATTAGCTTGTCTTGGTCTGGACCTTGTTCTGGTTTATGAGTAGGTACTGGTTTATGAATTGCTTTATTTGTGGTTTTTGTTTTCTTGGCTTTTGCCATTAAATCACCCCAAAGAGGACTAAAATGGGCTAGGTTTATATATTTTTTGAAAAATGAGACAAGTTGAATACGAAAAAATAGTCATTCTATGCAATTAAATTGGCAAGATATACCTGGCCATAGCATATGCCTCCGTCACCACAAGGAACCTCCTTATTGAATAATATCCCCTTTTGCAATAAATAAGAGGAGATCATTCGATTATAACATACACCTCCTGAAGCAACAATTGGCTTAGTTAACGAAGAGGCAATCTGATACAATCCTTTGGCTAGATATATCTGGACTGTTGCAGCCAATCTTGCCTTTTCCTTATCAAGATTATCCAACAGGAATTTGAATATATCTGTGGTACAGAGTATTGTTTTTCCATTTTTTTCAAGGAACACTGGTTCAATGTCATATGGACTGCTAGCAATACTTTCCAGAAGCATGGCAGGCCTGCCATCATATGTTCTCTTGTCACACAGTCCTAGCAGTGCAGCTGCAGCGTCCAGGATTCTTCCTGCACTTGTTGTTAATGGCGTATTGAATCCTGTGGTTACTTGTTGCAAGTAGACTTTTACTTCCTTTTCGTCGAACAAATCTAACTTTAGCAAACTATTTTTGTCAAGAAACTTAGACAAAATTCCAAAAAGCATCCTTTTTGGATATGTGGTCGCAGAATCACCCCCTAATTGAGGCTGTTCCTCTAGATGGCCTATTCTTGTGAAGTTTATTTGGTCTTTCACATCAAAAACCTCTCCCCCCCATATTTTCTCATCCTCACCATAACCAAGGCCATCTATTGCTATGCCAACATAGTCCTTGAGATCATGCTCTGCTCCAACACTTGCTACATGTGCCTTATGGTGTTGGATAGGGATTAGTTTTGCTTTGTATTTTTCTGCCAAGTTCTTTGCTAGACGAGTTGAATTATATGCAGGATGCAAGTCACAAGCAATTATTTCTGGTTTTAGTCTTGTAAGCTTGATGAATTTGTCCACTGTTTGTTTCATGAATTCAATGGTTGCGAGTTTTGAAGTGTTCCCAATGTATTGCGATAAGTAGCACTGAGCATTCTTTGCAGTGCATATTATATTATTCATTTCAGCACCTACTGCAATGGTGTCTTTGGTCTTGATTGGAATTTTTATTGGAATTGGGGCGAATCCTCTGGATCGTCTCAGATAATGGACATTGTTATCTATCAATTTAAGTACTGAGTCATCACAACGGTTCACAATCTCTCGTTCATGGGTCAAGAAATTCTTGGTTATGGCTTCTTTTATCGAAACCGGTTCACCAGGAATGTTACAAGAGGTCATCAATAGAGGGCTATCAATAAAATCAAACAACAAGTAATGGAGTGATGTATATGGAAGCATTATTCCGAGGCTGTCGAGTTCAGATATTGAATTGAATGCTGTTTGATAATCCTGCTTTTTCTTTAGTACCACAATTGGTCGCTCTGGACTTTTAAGGAGTTCTTCTTCTCTTTTTGTTACCTGTGCAATCTGTTTTGCCTGTTTGATGTCTTTGACCATTATTGCAAAGGGTTTATGTTCTCTTTGTAGCAATTCTCTTACCTTTCCAACTGTTTTGTCGTCGGGAAGTGAGCAGATATGATACCCACCGACACCTTTTATAGAAATGATCTCTCCTTTTTTTATTAGGGATACAGCTTGTTTGATTGTATCAATATCTGATGAAGATTTGAATTTCTTGCCATCTGTAACCAGGTTTAATTTTGGACCGCAGTCTTTGCAGGCAATTGTCTGGGCATGATATCTTCTGTGCATTGGGTCTGTGTATTCTTTGTTGCATGCATTGCACATCTTGAATTCTTTCATTGAAGTAAGAGGCCGATCATAAGGATAGTCTTCTATCATTGAGAATCTTGGACCACAATTTGTGCAGGTTATGAAATAATAATTATATCTCCTGTCATTTTGGTCTCGTAATTCCTTCAAGCAGTCATTGCACATGAATATATCTGCAGGAAGTGTTGTCTCACCATCTGAAAAAGAACTTTCTAAGATTGAGAAATCAGAATATTCTTCTTTTGTCTCGATTCTTTCTGCAGTCCAGTCGGAAATCCGTGCCAGAGGAGGTAAATCATCTAATTTCTCTATAAAATCATGATCATTGATCATGATCTCAACACCATTACCTGTATTCTTGACAGAACCAACTAACTTGAGTTCTTTGGCTTTCCTGAATATGTAGGGTCTGAATCCCACACCCTGAACAATTCCCTTGACAAATATTTTGTACATCGCCACGTGGTAAGTTATCTATTTGTTGTATAAATATGTAGTGCTTCTAAAGGCAAAAATTTAAAAAGAATTATTGAATTGGACTTCTATGGTTGATGTGCTTCTGATCTTTCCACCCATATCTGTAAATGAAAGATATGCAAAGAATGTAGGTGATGTAGGTGGGCATCTACCACCATTGGGACTACTTACAATTGCTGCAGTTCTTGAAGAGAATGGTTATTCTGTTGAGGTAATTGATGGACCTGTCTCTGGATTGGATACCAGAGGTGTAGCTAAACTTGCAAAGAAGAAGAAACCAGGGATAATTGGAATCAGTTTCTTGACTGCATCAGTGTATCGTGCTGAGGAACTGGCAAAATATCTCAAGAAAAGCATGCCAGACACTCCTGTCATCGTGGGAGGACACCACACAACGATATTACCCAAGGAAGTTGCCAAGAACAAACATTTTGATGCAGGTGTCATGGGAGAAGGAGAATTCACATTCCTGGAATTGATACAGAAGTATAAGGAAAATCCTAAGTTATTCAAACAACCAGATGAACTTCTGAAAATCCAGGGAATGGTTGTCAAAGTTAAAGGTAAAGTCAAGTTTTCAGGAACTCGGCCTCCAATATCAGATCTTGATGCATTACCATTTCCTGCACGACACTTAGTTGACATGAAAAAATATGTTCCATTACCAAACCAATACCTTAGAAAACCTATTACAAACATGGTTGCAATAAGAGGTTGTCCATATCAGTGCACTTATTGCAGTAACTCTGCAATTTTTGGCAGAAAAATAAGATTTCCAAGTCCTGAAAGGACTGTTTCTGAGATGGAACACCTAATAGATGATTATGGTATCCGTGAAATTAGTTTCTGGGATGATACATTTACAGTAAACAAGGAATGGTTGCATAAGGTGTGCGATCTGATCATTAAAAAGAAGTTTGACATCATCTGGAGCTGTTATGGTCGAGTAAACACAGTCGATCTGAAATTGCTTCGGAAGATGAAAAAGGCGGGTTGTTGGAACATATTCTATGGACTAGAAGCAGGTGATCAAAAACTTCTGGACATAATTAACAAGAATATCACACTTCAGCAGATAAGAAACGCAATCAGGTGGACAAAGCAAGCAGGTATTGAGAGCCGCGGGAGTTTCATGCTTGCACTTCCAGGAGAGACACCAGAGCTTGCTCGTAAGACCATTGATTTTGCATGCGAACTTGACCTTGACTATGCACAATTCTGCATTACAACTCCATTTCCAGGCACAAAATTGTATGAGACTGCTAAAAAGTATGGCAAATTGGATAAGAAGTTTGATGAGTATCACATCTGGAGTCCTGTTTTTGTTCCATATGGTTATAAGGATAAGGAAGAGATTGAGAAGATGTTCAAACTTGCATTTCGCAAATTCTATATGAGACCAAGCTATGCATGGAAACAATTCCGTAAGATCAAGACCATGGAAGATGTACGGCGTAATCTTAAGGGGTTGCGTTTGGTTCTTGGGATGACTGAGAGTTAGATATTCAAAATATTTATATAA
>JAHJEM010000101.1 GCA_018825425.1 Nanobdellota archaeon
GCCAAGGATCTATGCAAAGATTGTCGACATGAACAACAACGGTGCCTTCATGAAGATGAGCGAAGATAGAGGTGTTCAATTCATGATATACTACACTGATGGAAATGGTGGTATAGCAGAGGATGAATACTCCTTTGATTATGACAGGAATTACTACTACGCGCCGATTCCTGCAAATTCGCTGGATCCAGGTTATTATACAGCGACCGTGATGGTAGGAGAGTCAGGGAGTGTCATTGCATCGGCTAGTAAAACGATAAATGTGTGGGAGTGAAGTGGATCAAGATGAAGACAGCAAATACGATAATGCTAACAGCTCTTTGTTTGGTTACACTACTCCTAGTCGGATGCAATGGTTCATGCTCTTCAAAGTTGTACACAACTGACGGCAAGTGCTGCACATACGTATGCGAAACTGTATGTGAAGATGGATACTTAGAAGGAACATGTCATTGTGCATGCGCAGATGCAGAAAACCTTGGAGACGACGGCGCTGACATGGGAGAAAACCTAGGTGAAATATTCGGAGACGACCCAACAATAATCCCCCCACCGATAAACGGATAATTTTTTTATTTTTTTCTTCTTCAAGAAATCAAGGTAATCCTGTTATATTCTTTAAAATAATCCTAGATTCTAACCTTCCACAACAAGCTCCCACATCTCAGGAATTGAAATAAGGCTTCCAGTCCTTCTTGGTGATCCTATTATCGTATTGCTTCCACCCCATTGATTATTTTTAGTTATAATACGCTTTTCCAGCTTATTAAATCTCCTGGCAAACTTCATCAAATCAAATGGTGTCCAGACTGATCTTCGACCCATGACATATACATTATAATTATCAGGTTTTTGAGCTACTAGCGCTACAAATGCATCAATACCATCATTATACATCTGCATCCTTGAAGCAGGACCGCTCTCTATTACAAATGTCACGAGATCTGATTTTTCAATGATTTCATACTGCCCTTTAAGCTCTAATTCATTCCCTTTGCCCATTACATGTTCATCAATCCTTTTTTCAACTGCTTCCATTATAGCTTTCATGCCAAAAGCATCCATGATATGAAGGGTCTGGTTGAACCTTGCATTATTATATGGTTCAAATATCCACGCCATTCTTCTTCTCATCTCAATGTTTCCAAAAGGATAAGCTCCTGCAGTTACATCCAGTTTATCTTCGCAATACACTAATTGGTTTATCAACGGCTCTGCATGGTTGTTCACCCTTTCATGGTTTTTCAAAAGCCAATATGCAAGGCAGGTGTCCTCATCACAGTCATTGACATATATGTTTGCTTTTGGGATGCCGTCTTCACTAAAAGCGTTGAACAAACCCATGTTTATCTCCAGATGAACCTGAGCAGAAGTGGAAAGAGTTGCAGCCCTGTCCACACCAGAATGATGATCATAATTTGCAAACGGACCTTTCTTAGCATAAGGGGTTTTTGGAGCTCTCCTTGTTGGAGATAAGACTATGCCATCAAGGGCAATTGAATACGATGGTTTTCTCTTTTTAAACACACTCCAGCTATATGTTTTTCTCGGTTCCACAATGAGATTTATTTCCATAACTAATGGTAAGTAGTAGCGATTTTTAAATGTTTATCAGAAAATAAGTATTTACCTATTATACCCATACTTCAACAGCCTTTCCTGTCTGCATTCATCAAGGGTTGCGCATACGATGTTTCTATGGAGTGCTACATGCATCCTGACACTAATGTCAAATTCAAAAGGATTCTTAAAACCTGTAATTCTATCTCCTGTAAGGACATGTGTTGCTTCAATTCCGTTGGATTCCATTATTGCAGGAGTTACCATGCAGGCATCGATCTCATCGAGAGATGCTTCAGGTTTACTCACTAGACGATAATTTGTGACGTGCAGGTTATGATGTGGAAAAGAACCTTGCGGAGGCATTTTATAACCTCTTTCTGCTCCATTGAATGTTTCCATGATATAATTATGTATTCCAGAGAAGTCAAACTCTCTTTCAAGTAGTTCGTTTCCGATCCAGTAAGCCTCTGCAACTAAGGGGTCGAACGGGTCAAGACCATTTGCAGCTGCAATCAACTCATACCACTTCGAGACGATTGGTTTCTTCCTGACAATCTCATTGCCAACAGGAACAAACCCCTTCTTCTCTCTATCAATAACTTCCTTTAGAAGCATTGCTTTATGATGCAATTTGTCATCATAAGTCGCCCATACGAATCGAAAGCCAAGTGTTAAGTCAAGCTCCATCTATGGATAGGTTATCATAACTTATATATTAAATTAATGGAAAAAAAGAAAAAATTATTATGTTATCTAAAGCAGTGGCTCTGTCGCGTACAGTATTTTCACTTTTAGTCTCTCTTCTTTTGGGATGTCCTTAAATATGTCCTCTTCCTTGCTCTTCCAAAATTTTTCGATTTCTCCTATGGCTTTGACTTTTTCTTGGTCGCCGATTACATTGTACAGGTTTTTTGCAGATTCATAATCTTGGTTTATAGCAAGTTCATCTGCCACTACGCGTATAACTGTTTCGCATTTTATTTTAGCGCTCTCTAACTGATTAAAGAAGTCTTTTGGGGTGTTTTCTCCTAGAGCTCTTTCGTACTCATTTTCTGCTCCGGTGATTCCTGAGTATATACCCTTCAATACTTCCACTTGAGTTACAGGATCAAAGACTAATTCATGATTCACAATTGTTTTTTCAAGTTGTTCTCCTTGCCCTGCAAATAGTCTGTATATTGCAAGTTTGAGGAAGTCCCGATTAAGATCGAAGAGGTCGTGTTCGCTTTCAAATTCTGATTTTGTTCGTATCCTTTCTTGGATTTCTGATTTGTAAGTATCTGCAAATTTTCCATACTCTCCATCTGGATAGCATTCCATGGCTTCTGACCATTTCTTTTTTTGTGCATTCATATCACCCATACCAATTCTTTCTTCTCTGGTGACCTTGAATTTTCCATCACTGAGTTCTTCAATATACTCAATATCTCTTATATGGCCTTTTTCAATATCTTTTTTTAATTTCTCTTCCAATTTTTGCATAAGGCCAGAATCATCTCTTACTGCTTCTAATACACCTTCAGGAACATTATCAGAACGTCTCTTTTCTTCTCGTAATTTAAAGAGATAGCCGCCTACAGATTTATCCCGTATGCTGTACTCAAGGAAATTCTTCCAAAAGTCCATTGTGCTTACATATCCAGTCTTTTCTCCAAGTGCAAAGACGCGTTTCATCATTCCATGAGAGAAACTTTTCTTAATATTCGGATGCTTTTCAAGATAAGGATTGGTTAAGTCATCTTTCATTAATATGTCTAATGCAGTATTTATAAAATCCAATCCTTTGTAAATCTCAGCAGCTTCCACAATGTTACTACATTCAAATTCTTCTAAATTATGGTCTGAAGAAAATGTGAAGCGTTTAGGACCAATATACATATATATTATGGGTGTCAGAGCATTTTCGATTCTTGCATTCTGCTCTTCCTGCTCAGACTTAACATTATTTTCTCTTTTCAA
>JAHJEM010000102.1 GCA_018825425.1 Nanobdellota archaeon
AATAATCTTAACAATAGCTCTATTGGTTTTAAGTGGATGCGCGTCCAAGAACCAGATTGAAGAACCGCCTGAACCAACTCCAGAAATTGTTCATGAATCTGTGGATGTTGAAGCTGATTTGGTAGATGAAGAAGGTAATGACTTTGGAGATATTGATATCCATATCGAAGCGGATGTTGAAATGACCACGGATTGTGGAGATATTGCGTGTTTTGAAGAGAATTTTGCATCCTGTGAACAGTCTACAGTAACATCAAAACTTACAGATGACATAATATACTACTATGAGATACTCGGACCAAAAGATAATGGTTGTGAAGTTACCTCAAAGTTCACAGCAAATCCAAATCCTGAATGGGTAGGAAAAGAGATGACTTGTGTCTATGATAACACACTAGGATTCAATGATGCAATCCAAGATATGAGTACATGTCAAGGACCTCTTTATACATTGATGACTGGTGGATGAATATAAGAACATAGTAGAATAAATAGCCCCGCGCAGATACAGAACGCCAACTCACGCAAGGCATCGTGAACCAAGTGGGACATTCAACTCCGTCTCAGTCCCACGAAAAAAAAATAGCCCCGCGCGGAACATCGTAACTTACTTAACTTTTGTTCGTTTTGTAAAATTTACTACTTGCATTAGGCAAATAGATAGCAAGAAATCATTTTCATAAACTAAAATTGATATTAAAAAGATGTCACTGCAGGTTTTTGTTTCAACAAATTGATAAAAATTCCTGGAACAATACATTATGGAAAAACCTTAATATACTATTCACAAAAAGGGCGCAATAATCCTTATAATTTCTTCCGGTTCAAATTTATTCGCAAAACCCTGATACATGTCTCTCATTTTTGCCCTATCACCAGGATCATAGGCCTTTGTAGAGATACATATTCTAGGTGTTTGTGGACATACTTTTTTCAAACTTTCGACAAGATCATCGCCTAGGTCAATATCCACTTCACCTTCATCCAAGGGCATCTTTCGATCCAATAACCACACACAGACCTGTGCATGTTGAGGTAGCAGATTTCTTTTAAAATCCATAAATGTATGGGCTGAAATGATTCTGCCTTCTATTGCAGTCTGCTTGAACTGTTTAACTACCCGCTCATTATCATCAACAATTGCTATTTTTTTACTCATTCGTATCACCTGGCTAACATCTGCTAATCACATACTGGTTAATCCTATATGCAGTTATTTATATATCTTTCTTTTACGCTGGGATTAAAATAATTACGTTTCCTTCGGCCACCAAACAGCAGCAACAAATTCTTCAAGAAACGCAATCATTTATAAGCAAATTTTAGAAAAGTTTTTAAACTTTGCTGCATATTTGTCGTCTATAGAACAGGACAAATAGGCACTACAAAAAGGACAATTCTTAAGTAAAGTAAGATAGCCCCGCGCGGATTCGAACCGCAGTCCCCAGATCCAGAGTCTGAGATGATTTGCCCAAATTGATTGGCCACTACACTACGGGGCTGTTGAATTTCTCGAAACTTCTGTTCGTATTTAAATATTATTGAAGACATTTAAACCAGGCTGACTTTTCAGTCTCTGGCCCTGTCTACTGGCAGGGATTTTGCCGCGCTATCGCGCGGGCTGACCTGAAAAGTGCTGCTACTGATAATCTCAATCAAATTCACTAAGAAAAACAACAACTACTTCCTTATCCTCTTGAACAGCTTATGCAAGGATTCTAGTTTCTGGTCCATGCTGTGAACTATGAGATTGGCATATCTCATCTCTGCATCGGCTATCTTTGCATAACTTCCACCTTCGTGGCCTAATTTAACCATCGATTTCTTGAAATCCTGCAAGCTCTTGAAGACCTTGGTATACAACTTGAGATCCTGTTTGGTGAGATCTATTAGTCTAAGCAATTCCTCATGGACTTCGTGCTCAAACTCATCTGCATGCTTCTTGAGATGCTTTGCATCGTGAGTCTTGATATCATGGAGCATAGCTTTCTTGAACTCCAGAACATGGCGATCAAGCTGCTTTATCTCATGAACATCCTGAAATAACTTGAGCTTTAGAACATCTCTAGCATCGCTTCTCTGCTTCTTGAAATCCTTAAGTTTAGCGTGACTCTTAATTCTTCTCACCTCCTCTCATTTTACAGTGGAAATCCTTTTATAAATTTATCGCTTGAAAGGGTTATGCAAAAAAACTAAGGTCCCACATTAGATATCTTAAGGCAATTTTTTGCTATCATGTATCGTAGGCATATACTCCTCGCGAAACATCTTGATCATAAGGAAGAAATAACTAAGCAGAAGAGGTCCGATTATCAACCCGATAATCCCAAAGAAAGGGATTCCAATGAATACACCTATTAAAGTGATCAAAGGGTGCAAATTTGCCATCTTCCGTGATATTATCGGCCGGAGCACATTGTCAACATTGGACACCACAATGAATCCAAACAACAAAATACCTATTCCTGCAATGTAATTGCCGAGCAGAATCTCGATTATTACTGCAGGCACATATACCACTGGTGAACCCACTATTGGCAAGAAGGAAAGGACTGCTGCAACAAAACCCCAGAAAATAGCCCCGTCTATACTAAAAATAAGAAACCCTAATGTCACAAGCGCCCCTTGAAGCAAAGCAATTATTCCCATGCCAATTATGGTTGAGTTGGTCACTGCCTGAAGTTCAGAGATCAATCTTCGGCTATTCTTTCTGTTAAATGGTAAGTATTCAATGCATGATCTAGTGAATTTATCAGAATTAATCATAAGGAAATACAGGACAAAGTAAAGAATCACTAATGATATTGTGATGTGAGAGATAGAACTTAGAATTGAGGGAATCTGACCCTTCAAAAATTCTAAGAACTGGTTCAATCCCTGATCAATAAACATTCTAAGTTCAAAGTCTGTGCCAGTAAACTGTCTTAAGGTTGCAGTTATGACCTCAATCTCTTCTGTCCTTTGAGTTAAGCTATTGACTTCGTTAACAAGAAGAGTACTTAATAACCCTACAGGAATCAAGATGATTAGTATCGAGATAATAATGATCAATATTGCAGAAAGCTTTCTTCTCATTCCAATCTTTCTAAACCATGAATAAACTGGCCTAAACAGAGTATAGATAATGATTGCACCAAAAAGAGCCTTGAAGTAAGGTAACAATGCATATAGTAGGAATAATGATAGAAGACCTATTATTGAAAGCGCAAGTATCTTGCGGATTTTTTCTTCATGCATCAGAATATTATTAGTAGTTATGTATTCATAAAATTTGCGATTTTAGCTTAGGCACCCACCTAAACAACCAAAACAATTTAAATACTACCCCCACTTATAAACCCTTATGGAGGAGAAAATACTCATTGACAAGAAGACCTTGAAAGCTATTGCAGTAGATTCTCGAATGAATATTCTGCGACTGTTAAAGCAGAAGAAATACACACTCACAGACATCTCTGAACTGCTTGACCTTAGGAATTCCACTGTCAAAGAACATCTAGATATTCTAGTCAAAGCAGATCTTATCAAAAAAGAGGTTACTGATAGGAAATGGAAATATTATTCTCTTTCATTCAAGGGCAGAAGATTGATTGAACCCAAAGAGATCAAGGTAATGTTCGCCTTCGCAGCGACTTTGATCGGCGCGTTTGCCGTTGCAATCGCATTCATCGGAAAATTGGGCTTGTTCGCAAAGAGTGCAATGGAAAGCGATACTGCGGTTTTTGCAGCGAGAGCAATGACAGACATGGTAGAAGAAGAATCAATGGCAGCAGGATCAATGGCTGCAAAAGCAGCTCCACCACCCATGCCAATAGAACAGATAAGCCCATACTGCCAGTACCAACCAGAGATCCAGCTTGCATTGATATTCTTTATTCTAGTAATAATAAGTGCATTTCTGCTAGGCTATCTACTCAAGAAGAGACCTCTTATCATCTCAAAAGGAGGGAAAAAGTGAAGGTATTGATTGCATTGTTCTGTATCACTTTTCTTGCGGGTTGCACATGCGGTCCAATTGAACCCCCTCCAGAGCCGCCAATGTTTCCCGAGGGCTATGTCTTAAGTATTGCAGAACTCCTAAAGACACCCACATCTGCAGAACTTGAGATCTATGGCGAAGTTAGTGGTTTGGGTGAATTAAGGTGTCCTTGTTTCAATCTCACAAGCGAAAATGAAAGTATCATAGTGTTCTACCAAAACTTAAGCAATGAATCTGTCCAGATCAATGAACTTCGAAATGGAAATATTATTGTTGTATCAGGCGAACTTGTAATGTCCACTCTTGCAGAATCAGAAAACCAGTTCCAGGCCAAAACAATTACTAAGCCAGAGAATGCAGCTAATGCAGATTTTAGGTCTGATGAAGAATGCAATGAGAAATGCAGAGCAAACAAGGAGGGCGCCTGCAGAACACCTATTGAAATCGACTCCTCCTTTGAAAAAATGGGCAACTGTATAATCCCTGGAACAAAATGCAACAATCTTGGAGATTGCAATTGTTATTGTGGGTAAATATTTCTTTATAAATCAATCAAAAGACTTAATAATGAAACACCCATCTCCGTTCCTTATGGCAATCAATGATGTACTATTTGAGGAAAGAGGAGTGGATCACGAGAACGAGAAGAGGGCACTTATAACCGCATTCAATGGAGACATACCTGGCTTTGTTGCAAGAGAGGCAAGTGTTCTGCAGGCAAAATAAGACACACACGTTCCAGGACACCCACTTGCTGCAAAGTATCAGAATCTATTATGGGGCTTGGTTGGAACAGCAGAGATCGAGGTCCAAAAGGATGGTGGCACAAAAACATACACACTCCAAAAAGGACACAGGTTGTTTCTACCAACTGGTTCCACTTATTCCGCATATATGAATAAAGGATCCATTGTTGTGAAAGCATCAGATGACAAATTATCTGATGACACAACTAGAATGATTCCATCAGCAGTTGCATGCGGCCCAATGTTTAGTGCAGAATCAGGACTGGAATTTCAACAAATAAAAGCAGTTGATCTATACTTGGACACGCAATTGGGAGGACATTTTCATCTGTACAATGAACGATTCTTCTTGCAATCCGGAAGTGCAAACTTTGAGTTGGAAGATGTGGTAACTAAAGCCAATCGGAGTGTTGGAATGCTAGCAGGCGATGTTCTGCATATAAATCCAGGAGTAGCACATAAAGTCCAACTCTCAAAAGGAGCATTACTTATCGGGTCAACAACAGAACCCTATGTCGCACCTGAAATCAATGATCATCCATATGATTTCTAAGAAGCAGGTTTTTTAATTTCTTTTTTTGGCTTTTTTTCAATTTTTGCCATTTCATGATCCACGATGTCTTCTATCCAGCCTACATTCTTGAGTCTGGTCCTTATCTTATCTTCGCTAACACCGTGCTGCAATTCGTTTCTGATAAAACCATCCAATAATTCAAGTTTGTGATGAGGAACGTCATGGTCATGGAACCTGATATGCTGGACAAAAATCAAGCCCAAGAACAACAAAGCTATGACTCCAACCACTAACCAATTGACAAAGCCAAAGAATGCTTCAACTTCTGCAACACCTTGAACCCTGCCAGGAGTCTCTGAATCAGGAGACTTTTCACCTCCAAACAATTCATTCAGTACTTCACCGACTGAATACACCGGACCACTCTCTGTTTCCCCAGTTAATTCACAGTGACTGTCTCCTTCACAATCAGAATCATCACAGTCAATATTGCCATCGCAATCATTATCTACACCACCCCAACAGTAACTCTCAGTACCACCACATTGATAATCCTTGCCATCAGTGCATCCGTTTGATGCATATCCTTCATCTTCATTATCAAATCCGTCATCACAACGATTGTAATAACCACCACCCTTGAATACAACAGGACTGCTACTACCCTTAAAGATTGTTGGGCTGCTACTTCCTTTAAACAAAACAGGACTGCTTCCTGAGTCTGGAGGAGGTGGCGGAGGTGCAGGAGGAGGATCAACTGTACAACTTTGTGATTCAGCAGGTCTTCCTTCGTCAGTCCCACACACATTTGCATCAGTACAGGTCCTTGTCTGTGTTCCTTCAGTACATGCTGACCAGACAGTGCACTGCCAGTCAGGCAGACAATTCGGAGGAGGTCCGTCACCATTATCAACACATTCTCCCAAACAACATACATCTTCTCCAGGACAGATACCTAATGTCTGGACACATTCATCAAACACTGTGCAATCCGCAGTGCATATGCCTCCGATCTGTTCACAATCCATAATAGTTCTTTCTGCAAGCGCAAACAACATACCGCTTGCAATGTAGAATCCGCCAGTACCCATTTCATAATTATCCTCTGCAAATCCTGCAAGTGTTTCAGTAGGATCCCATCGAGCAAAACCAGAGAAGGTATACATATTAAAGCCAACCAGATCTTCTGTACCATAAGTTCGCCCATACATAGTAGTATGAGGTGGGATTGTAAATACATGATCCCTGAATGTTGCCATGTATTTTTCCATGCGTGTATCATCACCAAACACGCCTTCTGCCCACAGGTCAAGCATCGGATCTGTGACATACCTCGCATAAGTCATCTCTTGCCATCCCTCATCAGCTCCAGCTACCTCATGTTTCCAGCGATAAGCAATAGGTTCTTCAGTGTCATCAGGATTATCACTAGGATGAGCCAATAGTTCAGCCACAATCTCATCAAACTTGTCAGAATAAAATTCGTCACCAGTTATCTGATGCAAGTGATATGCAATTCTTAACTGATTAAATCTTGGATGAGCAAGCCGTTTGTAGAAACCACCGTTAGGAGGATTGGCTCCGTTTGATGTATCCCATGCAGCATCTTGATCCCCACCATTTCGCGCATACCATTTAGCTAGGAAATGATTCTCAAGATAATCCAGCCAGAAATCTGCTTCAGCTGCAAAATCATATCCATACTCTTCACCTTGAGCTCTGTTTTGGTCCAATGCATCTGCAAGAGCAGCGACGATGCCATGGGTCATGCTCTCATCCATTGCATGAATGTCTCTGCAATAATACAAGTCGCCTGGTTGTCCTTCAGCCCACACCCAATTGAGATAGCCATCCTCACCATCCTGTGTTCCATCACACCAGCTGTCATCAAGGTCAGCTGAGGCAATCTTCCAGAGTTCAGACGCGCGTTCCAAGAACTGCAGATCACCTGTCGCTCTCAAAGCGCGGAGCAATGATGTCGTATACATATTCAGTGTACGACCCAACTCATAAAGATTATTACTGTCAGCAATCCCTTCAATATAATCAGATGAGTCAGTCATACTTTCTATTGTTCTATCATACCAAACTCTCTCATCTGCTGACAGAGTATCAGGATCAAAATTAGGATTGCCCACAATCGACAAGTCTCCATCTGGAATATCAGCTACGCAAGTTCCTACACAACAAGAACCAGACTGGCAAGTACCCTCACCTGAGGAACAATCTGTGAATAGACTGCAATCAGATAAACACTGGCCCTCGCAGACAGGAGGTTCAGTACAAGTGCCTTGACAACAGACCAAATCATCAGAACAAACGCCAGAATCTCCTGAACAATCATCAAAAAGAGTACAATCTGCAAGGCATTGGCCTGCACAAACAACAGGTTCAGTACAAGTACCCATACAGCAGACATTATCTCCTGTACACTCTCCATTACCTAACGTGCAGTCATCAAAAAGACCACAATCCGATGTGCAAATACCACCCTGTTCTTCACAAGTCTGAGGTTCAGTGCACTCACCTAGACAACATTCTCCTACCATGCAAGTTCCTGTAGTGTATATACAAGAGTCAAAGAGCGAACAATCATCCCTGCACGTACCTCCTTGCTCTTCGCAAGTTGGAGGAATGTAATCCCCGTCGTATTCATATACACCTATGTCAATTCGACCTCCTGGATAATCTGTACCATATGCAGGATCACCTGCGTCAATCAACGGAGATCCTTCTTGGAGATGAAAGTCGCCTGTGTGTGCCATCCTAAAAGGATATTCACAGTTAGTATACGCATGAACATACATATCAATGAATCCATACTCCTCGTCAATCCAACCGCAGCTTGTCTCAAAATTAGTCAAGGCCTGGTATACTTGAGTACCGTCAATATATTTCCATAATTCTTCATGAGGAGTCACAAACATCGGATCAGCAACCAAAGAATGATCATCTTGAGTGACTTGTGGATAATCAGTTTGAGTTTGCCAATCCTCAAGATAATAATGAGGGCCACCTATGACACCCCAAAAATAAAGAAGGTCATGTGAACCTTGATATGCCCACATCACATCATAATCAGAATCCATAAGATTGATGAAATAAGGACCAATCTCATACCCTCTTGCAAATGAGACACCTGGCGGATTGGTATTTCCATTAATGGCAATATTATTTCTCATAACTATAGGTGATAAATAACCTTCAGTGCAATCCGCAGGCCAAGGGTACGCATCCATTGCCAAGATGTCAATAAATATGTTATTTTCAACGACAAGATCATCTAATTGTTCATCACAACTTAGGGTTGCATAGATACCTTGTTGACGATATGGTCCCAGGATGTTTCTTCTAACAGTCATATGACTTCCTTTAAAATGACCTATGTGCTCTGAAACATAGAATACATGATTATCCTCCCATAAACCATCAGAAGACGTTGATCTATACGCCATATACATGTTCTTCCCACCATAAATATAACTGTTCCTAACCACAAAATTATTGCACCACCAAAATTGTGGACCTGTATCCGTCTGAGTACCCTCTCGGTCATCACCATGAAATGGAGGAACTCCAGGCCTCAATCCGTTATAGAGACGATCAAACATTATGGAATAAACTTCAACATTATCAACAACAACATCTGTACAATACCTGAATTCAATTACGTCAACCCCGTTTCCAGTATCAAGATCAACCCCTAATTGGACTCTTGGAGCATAATATGCCAAGCTATCTGCAAAAAGAATATCATCACAATAATCAAACATCAAAGAGACCTTCCAAAACCAAAATCCCTTTATTTCCCAATGATCTGCATTGTCAAAATTAATATATGTACTTTGACCATCAATCCTTCCATCAATCCCATCAGGATGGGTGATGAACACTTGATTTTCAAAATCACTTTGAGAATTACCTTTGCCAATAATAGCTGCAGCAGTTGTTAGACCAATCAGACGGATCGGATTATCAGATGTACCACTTTGCGTCACAGTAATCTCACTATCTACCACATAAGTCCCTGGCACAACATATGCTGTCTCTCCTGCTTGTAGTGATGTCAATGCTTTCTGTATTGTGCACCAAGGCACACTTTCAGTTCCTGGACCATTATCATCACAATTTGGATCATTGATGTCAACTATATAACCATCATCAGGAACAACAGGGATTGTGGCCTTGCCCGATATACTTTCATCACAACCTATAAATAAAAAAGAACAAGCGAGAAGAATACAAGTCAATCTACAAATATCATAGACCAATCTTTTCTCATGCTTCCCTCTACCCATAAAGTACATGCTTTTTTGGACTAGAGGTTTAAATAATTTTTCCCTAACACTATTTAGCAAACTATAAAAACAACCAGCTCCTCACTCTTTCTATGATCACATGCGAAGAGTGCAAAGGATTCTGCTGTACACACCTGGCTGTTCCAATTGACAAACCAGTAAACCTTGAAGACTATAAGAACATATATTGGTACTTGTACCATGATAAGTGCTCAGTTTACGTTGACTTAGAAGGAATTTGGTACTTACAGGTTGAAGTTCCTTGCGTGCAATTAGATAAGGATGGCAAATGCAAAATCTACCAAAAAAGACCCCCACTATGCAAGGATTATGGTCCGCATGATTGTGAGGTGAATGAAGAAGAGATGCTAATCCATTTCAAGACAGTTGAAGACTATGATACCTATTTCAATGCGCTTGTTAGTAAGAAAAGAACAAAGAAACAGAAAAAACAGCGTAGGAATTAAACCAACTCAATTCTTTTGGCCCTATACCCATCCTTTTGGACAGTTGTCTTTTTACAGTCCTTGCAAGTGTACCTAAAATCAGTCTTTTTAGAAAGCTTCTTACCAGTCATCTTAGGCTTGGTAGGCCTGGAATATCTACCAAAGTTACCTGCTCCTCTTCTCTGACCTCTGGCTTTGATCCTGTGAGTAGAACCATGACTCAGTGGATGAGTAGCATTTCTGCCCTTTTTCTTGCTTTCTGCAAGCTTCTGCTCTGTATGCTTCTTACAGGTTGGGCAATATCGATTAATCGCCTTTGGTTTCTTCATAATGACCAGAAAAACGAGGTTTATTTATAAAGGTTTCTCAAGAAATAGGCTCCAGAAGGAATATTTTGAGGACAATACAACATACTGAATTCACAAGAGTTCAATAGCCATCTATACACTTCTTTTAAGAATCCCCTCTAAAGTGAGAACATAACTTTAAATACTCATATTGGAAGTTTTATGACTAGGAGGGTAGATGGAACACTATGAAACCAAATCATAATTCAAAAAATGGAGAAACAAATGGAAAAACCGCCGAACCAACTGATAATGAAATCAAAAAAAACTTAGAAGAAGAGCAAAAGGTTTTTGCAGAACTTCTCCAAAGAGAAGAACAAGACATACCAGTTGAATCAAAAGGCGAAGAAGAAGTCATTGAGACTTACGAGTTCAAATCCAAGACCATTCCAATAACTATTAAAATCAAGAAAGTGCGTGGTGAGTTCGTTCCCATCTATCAAGTTAATATTGCGAGCATAAGCAGGACAACCGAGTTTCTTTTAGAAAAGATCCGACAAGAAATAATCAAGAAAATCAGCTTGGGACTTGTTGAGATAAAAGACATAAAGAAGGCATCTCTTGTCGAAGACAAATTCAAGGAGACTATCGAAGTTCTAATAGGAAAATATTTTCCTGATGTTGATGACGAGACCAAAGGATTTTTGACCAGCTACTTAGTATCAAAAGCACTAGGACTTGGAAATGTCGAGATATTGATGAGTGATGAAATGTTAGAAGAAGTTGTCATAAATCAAGCCACGGACCCAATATGGGTTTATCATAAAAAATATGGGTGGCTCAAGACAACACTATATGTTAGAAATGAGGATCAGACCAAACACTATGCAAGTATCATTGGACGAAAGGTTGGAAGGCAGATTAGTGTTCTCGAACCATTATTGGATGCACATCTGAGCGAAGGAGATCGTGCGAATGCAACCATAATGCCAATAAGCACTGCAGGAAATACTATAACACTCAGAAAGTTCTCCAGAGATCCCTGGACTATTACCAAGTTCATAAAAAGCAAGACCATGTGTATGGAGGCAGCAGCACTTATCTGGATGGCTATGGAATATGAGATGAGTGCAATCATTGCTGGAGGAACTGCTTCAGGTAAAACTTCTACCCTAAATGTATTAGCAAACTTCTTTCCTCCGAACCAGAGAATAATTAGTATTGAAGATACGCGGGAGATCAGACTTCCTAAATTCTTGCACTGGGTACCTATGAATACTAGGCTGCCAAATTCTGAAGGGAAGGGCGAGATAAGTATGGAAAACCTTTTGGTAAACGCTCTAAGGCAGAGACCAGATAGGATCTTGGTTGGAGAAGTCAGAAGGAAGCGAGAAGCAGAAACTCTATTCGAGGCAATACACACAGGTCACAGCGTATATGCAACGTTTCATTCCAACAATGCTGAAGAGACAGTGGAAAGATTGACTAATGCTCCAATTGATGTACCTAAAATAATGTTACCTGCAATAAGCATGATTATTGTTCAATTTAGGAATAGAAGAACAGGGACAAGAAGGACTTTCCAGATAGCAGAGATACTTCATGACTCCACAGCAAATGTACTAATGCAATATGATTACAAGAAAGACAAACTGGTCTGGAAAAATAAAAGCAAATCATTATTTGCAAACCTTAGACTGTACACAGGATTTACAGAATTGGAGATTAACAAAGAACTCAAAGAAAAGGTCAATATTCTTGAATATATGATCAAGCACAACATCGATGATGTTGATGCTGTGGGCAGAGTGATGGCAGAGTACTACACAGATAAGAAAAATTTGTTCTCTGTAATAGCCAAAGGTAGACTACTAAAATGAGATTTTTCAGGCTAATTGCTAAAAAAATCCCTGGATTGGGATTGAAACTTCATCAAGCAGGAATGATAGATGATGCGGATACGTACATCAAGAAGACTTTTTTCTCTGCTTTTCTGTTAAGTTTTTCCACAGTCTTCATAGTTTTTGGGTTCCTCAAATCATTTAAGATTCTTATCGCCCTTCCAATAATCTTCCTGCTAGCATTCATGTATCTCTTGAGATATGTGGATACCCGAATATCTCAAACAAAGGCAGACATTGGAAAAGAGATCGTGTTCTCTGGACGCTTCCTGATAATCGAACTTGAATCAGGCGTTCCAATGTACAATGCGTTCGTAAACATGGGAAAGAACTACAAATATGTAGGTAGATATTTTACTGAAGTTGTAGAGAAGGTAGATTTTGGTACGACTCTCGATAGCGCCTTAAATGAAGTAATAGTCATGACCCCTTGCCCTAACCTTAGAAAGATCATGTGGCAATTGTTAAACAGCCTCAAGACAGGTGCAGATGTCGCCTCGTCATTGACTATTGTATTGGACCAGATAGTAAGAGAACAAAAAATAATGGTTGAAGAATATGGAAGAAAACTCAATCCATTGGCCATGTTCTATATGATGATAGCAATAATAATTCCGAGTTTAGGAATAGTCATGATGATTGTTCTTGCCACATTTATGGGTTTCGAACTAACACTTGGTTCATTGTCTGTTATATTATTAGCACTTGCTTTCATGCAATTCATGTTCCTAGGAATAATAAAAAACAGTAGACCTGCGGTGGACATATGAAGCACACTTTATCCAAGATAAAACATGCAGCGCGTAAAGTACATAGCAGACTGAAAAAAAAGGACACAAACCATCAGGAAGAATTTCATAAGAAAGTCCACGCTTTGGAAAAACAAATAGAGTATCCTAAGAAAAAGAATAATCACAGTTTCACTTTCAAGAAGAATCCAAAGGCTCCGCGTGTAGCTCATAAGAAATTGCTCAGAAAATACCTGGACCGCGCAGGATACGAGCAAGTCAGTGAATTAAGTCTAACAAAAAGGGTTTTCAATGCTATTGTAATTTTATGTTTAACATTAAGTGTTTTTCTTTTGGTAGTGGCATCCATGAACAAACCAGGCGTGCTCAACCCAACCATACTTATTATTGGAATCTGGACAGGCGTCTTTGCAGGCATGCTTACCCTTTGTTTTGTTTTGATCTATCTTTTCTTGAATTTCAGGATCTTTAACAGAAGGCTTGCTTTGGAAGCTGTACTTCCTGATTTCTTGCAGTTGACTGCAGCAAATATCAGTGCAGGAATGCCAATGGATCATGCATTGTGGTTTGCAGTACGACCCCAATTTGGAATCCTTTCAAAGGAGATTGAGGAAGTAGCTAAGAGTACTGTTGCAGGTGAAGACTTAGGTGATGCATTGCAGAAATTCGCAGGCAAATATGATTCGGTTATGCTTACCCGCGCTGTAAATCTGATTCTAGAGGGTTTATCAGCAGGTGGAGAGATGGCAGAGCTCTTAAATAAAGTTGCAATAAATCTACAGGAATTGCGGTTGATGAAACGAGAGATGTCCGCCAATGTAACTACATATGTGATTTTCATTAGTTTTGCAACCCTTGCTGCAGCACCATTTTTGTTTGCACTAAGTACAACTCTTGCTGAAATAATTCAGCAAGTGGTTGGTGGCATTGATATGAATGCTTCCTCTGGAAGCACAGGAATGGCCTTGACCTTCAACCCAAATTCTGTGAATATTCATGATTTCAAGATATTCTGCATGCTCGCACTTGGAATAACAAGTATTTTTTCTGCATCAATAATAAATATTATTCAGAAAGGTAACATAAAAGAAGGCTTTAAGTTCATACCAATATTCATTATTGTGACCATAACTTTGTATTTTGTAGGATTAGGTGCAATAGGCGGATTGTTTAAAGGATTCTTTTGACGATTTTTCAATATAATTGTGAATAATTTCTGTGAATAGAGGAATATTGTCGGATTTTATGGGGCTAAACATATTAATCATTTGATATAAACATATTTTTATGTCAAATACACCAAAACATTTAAATATCTCTAGATATCCACAGATATCTATGAGACAAATCAATCTAAAACTGCCTGATGTGTTGTTCGAAGCAGCACAGAACCATGTGGAGCAATATGGCTTCAGAAACATCCAAGAATTAGCAGCTGAAAGCCTCAGAGAGAAGATATTTGAGAGAAATGAATATGATGAGACTTTCAGCAAAGAAGAAATTGAAATGATTGACAAAGTCATCAGCGAATCTATCAAGAAGAAATTAGTTTCTGAAGAAGAGCTCAAGAAGACACTCTTAGAATGAAAATCAAAGCAACAGCACTATTCAAGAAGCAAGTAAGTGCTCTTAATCAAAGAAATAGAAGAATCATATATGAAAAAATCGAGCTTCTCAAAGAAAACCCATACAGATACAAGAAAATTCGTTCTAAAAAATATTCTAGGGTATTTAGAATCAGATTAAATATTGAACAAAAAGAAACCAGACTGATTTATGTGGTGTTATCTCCAAATATTATTCTGGTTTGTTTATTGGAGAGAAAAGGTGAATACAAAAACCTTGAGAAGTATTTAAAACAAGTATAGACAATGTTTCTAGACGCTAAAACCGAAACATATATAAAGTATTAACAACAGAATTGAGAGATATACCTATACTAAGTTATAGCGTGAGGTGAAATAAATGAAAAAAGGACAAGCAGCAATGGAATTTTTAATGACTTATGGCTGGGCCATCCTAGTAGTGTTAGCGGCTATTGGAGCACTTGCATACTTTGGAGTACTTAGCCCACAAAACCTATTACCAAGTTCATGTACAGTAGGTGCAGGATTTGGATGTGATAGTGCGAAAGCAGCGTCAGAGAACAACAATTATGGAGACACAGGTACAATAGAAATGTCTCTAAGAAACAATATTGGTGAAGATTTGTCCAGTGTATCAATTGCATTTGAAGGAGATATTGACTGCAATGATTTTGCAGCTACTCTTGGATTGGCTAGCGGTTCAGCTAGCGGACTGGATAGTGCCACAAACATTTACGATTGGACCTCATCAGGTGCGGCTTGCTCAGATGGAACTGGATGTGCAGTCACAGCTGGAGATGAGGTTAGTAATGGAAAACAGATGATGCATGTTGTATTTACAGGTTGCACAGATCCTCAAACAGGAGATGATTTATCAGGTACAGTATCAGTTGATTTCGAAATAACCTATCAGAAATCTTCAGAATCTGTAGACCACACTGTTGAAGGACACGCATCTCTAAAGGTTGAATAAACCTTCTTTTTTTCTTTTATTTTTTTTTAATTTATTCTCATGAAAGCTCAATATGAAACCTCAAACTTTGGATGGATTCTATTCATTATTTTGATTCTTATTGGTACTCTAGCATATTTTGGTCTTCTTGATCCAAGGATATTTCTTCCGAGTTCTTGCAAGGTTCAAGCAGGTTTTGGCTGCTTTGAGTTTAAAGCCACAAAAGACACAAGAGAGCTCACTCTACGAAATGGTATTGGTCAAAATATTGAAGATGTAATAGTTACTTTAGAAGGTGAAGGTACAATCAATTGTTCAAAGGATTTTTCAGGGCTAAGCTCAAGCAAGTGGCAAATGAATAATCCTATTTGCAGTGAAACAAGATGTGAATTCAAGTCTATTCCAGATGTCGTACTTCAAAATAGAAAGGATATAGGTCATTTTAGGCTGGTGAATTGCTCAAATGCTGTAAGAAGGACAGACATGGATATAATAATTGAATACAGATACAAGAATGAGCAGGTAAGTCATACAACAAGGGGAAAGGCTCAGTTGAGAGTGAGCTAGTACAAAATTCTTTCAATATTTCTGAATAATCTTTTTGAATTATAGTCGTCCACTGGACACTTGCGCGCAGACTATATAAAGACCAATCATTTTCTCATTATTATGGATAAAAGAAAGCTAGTTGTCTTCCAAGATAAGAAAATCAGACGAATATGGCATGATGAAGAATGGTATTTCTCAGTTGTGGATGTTATCCAAGTACTAACAGATAGCAATAATCCAAGGAATTACTGGTCTATGCTAAAAACAAGGGAACAAGAAGAGGGAATTGAACTGTCCACAAATTGTGTACAGTTGAAAATGCAAGCACCTGATGGAAAACTAAGAGAAACAGACTGCGCAAACACCAAATCCCTATTCAGAATAATCCAATCAATACCCTCCAAAAAAGCAGAACCATTCAAAAAATGGCTAGCACAAGTCGGATATGAACGAGTAGAGGAAATTCAGGACCCTGAATTAGCTCAAAAAAGAATGAAAGAACTCTACCGAGCCAAAGGGTACTCCGACGATTGGATTGAAAAAAGAGTAAGAGGTATTGCTATCAGAGATGAACTCACAGATGAATGGAAGAACAGAGATGTCCAAGAAGAAAGAGAATTTGCAATCCTGACAGCAGAGATCTCCAAAGAAACATTTGGTATGACCCCAAAGGAATACAAGGAATTTAAAGGATTAAAAAGAGAGAATCTTAGGGATCATATGAACGATCTAGAACTCATATTCTCTATGCTGGGAGAGCGGGTCTCGACTGAGATTACGCGAAACAATGATGCTCAGGGCTTTAATGAATGCGAAGATGCTGCAAAACAAGGCGGAAGTGTCGCAGGTAGGGCAAGAAAAGACGCTGAAAAACAAATCGGAAAACCAATATCCACAAAAGAAAACTACAAAGAGATTCCTGAGAAAAAGAGGAAGAAACTTAAATAACTCATTCTGCCGACTAAGAAAAATTATTAACCCAAAAGCTTAATAATATCTAGCTGATTCTGTTTATTGATGAAGAAGGGAAGGAAAAAGAATCAAAAAATACTTGGTCTAAACCAAAATATCTGGTTAATAATCATTCTGATCGTATTTCTTGCACTATTCATATTTTTAAGGTTACCTACGCCTGATTATTGGGGTAGTGATGCTTTATTCCATCATGTTGTGGTCGAAAACAACGCGAGAATGGGAAAATTTGTGTCAGAAAACCCCTTAGCCGTGTGTTATCAGGGAATTCAAGGTATACATCCTCTTGGATACTATGTTGTGCCACACGTACTTTGGCCATTTCTGGGAGTAAATACTGCGTTTTATGTAACACCAGTATTATTTGGACTTGCAATCTTGATTCTAGTATTTCTGCTCTACAGAAGACTTTTCTGTAAGAAAACAGCAGTTCTGACTTTATTACTACTCACAATATCCTATGCATTTCTAACTAGGACTTTCGCAGGGAGTTATCGGGGAGATACATTTGTTCTTCCTTTCATGCTTGCAAGCCTATTGTTTGGAATAATGTACTTAGAAACCAAATCATTCAAGAGAAAGGCAATTTACGCAGCAATCTGTGGGGGAATAAGCGGATTGAGTGCTACCATGTGGAATGGGTATCCTTTGGTCATATTCGTTGTATTGATCTCAATTGCACTATATTTGCTGTATACTTATGTGAAAGGAGAGACGATCAAGCACAATGCCAATGCTTCTGCAATTGCAGTTCTCTCTCAAGGATTATTCCTTGTTATTGCGCGATTATTGACTCCATTCTATGCAAAGGGATTAAATTTCTTTGAAAATTATTATCTATACTTTATTCTTCTACCATTCTTGGCACTAATTGCCTATATTTATCTTACAGATAAGACCAAAAAAAGGGCTAAGATGTTGATTATTCCTGCAATTCTTGCAATACTACTTGCTATCCTAAAATGGAATGTAATAAAGACATTCTTATCTGGTTTTGGATCAGTTACAAGAGAAGGAATGCAGGTGAGTGAACTCACTGTAAGCCTTGCAAATTACTGGAATGCATATTGGATCCTGATAACCTTGGCAATTCTTGGGATATTCAGTTATCTCAAGATGTTCAATGATAAGAAAGTAGGTGCTAGATATGTGTATTATCTTGGTTATATGATACCCATCGCATATGTGGCATTTACTGCGCGACGCTTCCTGTTCCTTTCTTCACTATTCATGCTTTTATTGGTTGCATTATTCCTTAGAGATTATCTGAATGGAAAGTCCCAACCAGTGTTTAAGATGTATTTATACCTTCTTGTACTTTATATTGCATTGTACTTCAGCATTCTTTCATTGTATTATATGATTGCTATGATAATACTGGTTTTAGCTATGTTTCTGACCATAAAATGGCATAAGCAAGCTCATAAGTTTATAGTCATTCTTATCTTGTTGTTTGGAATGACTTTGTATACAGTGCATATTGCAGAAAGCAGTGAAGATTTCACTGTGCAACCACCAAAGATGGCTGCTTTTGATTGGATTAAAGAAAATACGTATCCTTCAAGCTGCTTTATCACGACACAAATGAATATCCAGCAAGTAATGCATTACACTGGCAGACATGCGTTCTTACCAAGCCTTGGAGGTTTGAGCGGAAAACGGTATCAAGACATCATGTACTATTATCTCACCAATAGCACACTCACTTCCAAGACAGAGAATCTCTATATTATGGCCACAATACAAGATCTGGTCACATTTGGAAGCAGCGTGAGGATTCTCGGTTATAGTACCAACGCATCAATCAGCTTTCTTAAACCAACCACATTCATAATTGATGAGAATTATACAGGAATGGAATTTGTTGATGTTGAAAACAATATAACCTATCAGGTGAGAGAATATACGAATGATGACAATGTAACATATTTACGTGCATTTGTAATTGATGGAGATAATGAGATACCTTTGAGCAAAGTAATAACAGAAGATCGAAACTACATTGATCCCGAAGGTGAACCTGGATGCATACTGCGATCAAATACAATTGCCTACTTGGATGATGTGTACTGTAATTCAAACCTTATCAAGATGATTTCTGGTCAACCTCTTCCTGGACTGGAATTGGTTTATGCAAAGTATGGTGTGAATATTTATAAAGTCACCACTTCCCCTTAGAAAAGAGTATTGCAGGGATGGTTTTTAGGAGTATCTTGATGTCAAGAATGAATGACAAATTCTTAATATAATACAAATCTAGGCTTACACTCCTGTCAAAATTTAGATCATGTCGTCCAGATACTTGCCAAAGACCTGTTAGACCTGGTTTGATTGTAAATCGCTTCTTTTTCCAACCCTTGAATTCTCTGAGCTCACTTGGAAGATGAGGTCTTGGACCAACAAATGACATTTCACCTTTAAGAATGTTAATTAGTTGGGGAAGTTCGTCAAGGCAAAATCTTCTTAAGCATTTTCCGACTGGAGTGATCCGCGGATCATTTTTCATCTTAAACAAGTATTTTGAATGATTACGTTTCATCAATCTGACTTTTATGGATGATGCTTTTGGGACCATGGTCCGGAATTTATAGAGCTTGAAATGGTTTAGGTTTTTTCCAAGACGAGTATGGCAATAAAACACAGGGCCTTTTGATGTGAGTTTGATTAAACCCGCGAATATTATCAAGAATAGAGAGAGGATAATAATCAAGAAAGCAGCAAACATTCTATCGGCAATGGTTTTAATCAAGGAATAAAGTTGGAATCCTGCCTCTTCCTTGATTGTCATAATGGGAACATCCTTGAATTCCTCAAAAGATATCTTCTCTGATACAATTTCCATAATGTCGGGAATTATATTGAATCTTGTATTGGGATTGTTAAAGATTAACTCATAAAGTTCTTGCTTCTTCTTAAAGTTTGATGGTAGAAAGACCACAGCAACACCCTTTTTTTGAATTATAGCGCTCAGTTTCTTCAAATCCAGTTTCTGGCCATTAGTAATTGTACCGATTATCTTATAACCCAATTCAGGACTTGCCTTAATCTTCTC
>JAHJEM010000103.1 GCA_018825425.1 Nanobdellota archaeon
AGATTTATTTGGTTGAAGGAGATTCAGCTGGAGGCAGTGCAAAACAGGGCAGAAAACGTGAATTCCAAGCTATCCTGCCTTTGAGAGGAAAGATTCTGAATGTGGAGAAGTCAAGGATTAATAGGGTCATGAGCAGTCAGCAGATCCTAAATATAATTACAGCTCTTGGAACAGGAATTGCAGAAGACTTTAACATTAATAAGGCAAGATATCATAAGATAATTATAATGACTGATTCAGATGTTGATGGAAGTCATATCACAACCCTTCTTCTGACTTTTTTCTATAGGTACATGAAACAACTAATTGAATCTGGATACATATATTTGGCAATGTCTCCCTTGTACTTGGTAAAAAAAGGCAAGAAAAAGTATTATTGCCAAGATGATAGAGAAAAGGATGTGCTTATTAAAGAGATTGGAGATGAAGGTATTACAATCCAACGTTACAAAGGTCTTGGTGAGATGAACCCTGATCAATTGTGGGAGACAACCATGGCTCCAGAGACAAGGACCCTCAAGCAAGTCACTATTGAAGATGCAACCCAAGCAGATGAGATATTCAGTATTCTTATGGGGGATGAAGTAGAACCTCGTAGAAAGTTTATTGAGGAGCATGCAAAAGAAGTTGTAAACTTGGATGTATAATCATGTTTATGCACTAATTACATTCAAATCGAATCTTGATTTGACAGTTCCGGGAATTTTGTCCCAATATTGCGATAAGTTCAATAAATTACCAAATTACCGTTAGTTTTTTAAATAAGGTACTTTTCCAAGAGCACAGAAGAAAATGGTTAGACAAGCAACGCCAAAGGCGAAAAGGAAAAAAAAGCAATGGATTACAATTGTTGCTCCTAAATTGATGAATAATATTCCTCTTGGAGAATGTTATACTTACGATCCACAGCTGATTATCGGAAGAACAGTCACCCTGAATTATATGACTTTGACAGGGGAAGCCAGAAAACAGCATCTGAACGTTGGCTTCAAGACGATTAGTGTTGCAGATGGAAAAGCTATTACTGAAATAATGCACTATTATATCATCCCTGCTTCTTTGAAACGATTTGTACGAAAAGGGCGAGAAAAAGTGGATGATTCTTTTGTAATAAAAACAAAGGATGATAGGTATGTCCGTATTAAACCTATGCTTATAACAAATGCTAGGACCAATAAAAGTGTGATTACTAATCTGCGGAAGACCACTAAAAAGCTGGTCCAAAACGTCGTATCTGAGTATTCTTATGACAAATTAGTAGAAGAGATATTGACATATAAACTACAAAAATACCTTAGAGATTGTCTTCATAAAGTTTATCCAATCAAGATTTGTGAGATCAGAGACTTCAAGGCGCTTGAAAAGCCTCCTAAGAAGTACGAATTCGTTAAAGAAGATATTTCAGATATCATTGCAAAGAGCAGGAGTGCTAGAAAAGGCAAAGAGCCTGCAAAGTCAGATGAGCCAAGGAGAACTCAATCTTCTGATAATGTGGCCGAGTCTATTGTTAAAGACAAGTCTCCAGAGAAAAAACCAGAAGAACAGGTTCCAGAAGAGACGTCAGAAAAGATGTCAGAAAAGATGTCAGAAAAGGCTGTAGAAAAGACTCCTGAAAAGGATACTCCAACAGAAGAGAAACCGGCTAAGGAATCAGTTCCAATTGATGACGTTAAGTTGCCTGAAAAAGCAAAAAAAGTTGAGCAAGACCTGACTAAAGCAAAAGTTAAGGTAGAGCCTGACAAAAAAGATTAAATATTGATGCGAGGTGTGAGGATGAGACTTGTAATTGTGAGTGCAATCTTCTTAGTAACAATACAATCTACAACTGCATATATTGATCCTGGTACAGGTGGTACAATCATAAGCAGTCTTTGGCCTGTAATAATTGCTCTTTTTGCTGCAGTTGGTGCATTCTTCGCAAGAATTTTTTGGCATCCAATAAAGAGTATATTCAAAAAGGGAAAAAAATAATGGCAAAGGTTCTTGTTTTTGGAATCGATGCAATGGATCCCAAGATATTCAACAAGCTTAAAGATAAGCTTCCTAACTTCTCAAAATTGGAATTCTCTGAGTTGCAGACATCCATTCCTCCAGAGACGCCTGTTGCTTGGAGTGTAATTTCTACGGGGCTTAATCCTGGAAAGTTTGGAATCTTTGATTTTATCAATCGAGACCCTGAGACCTATACCCCTCAATTGAATCTGGCTAGAGAGAAGAAAGGAATTGTAAAATCAGAATATATATGTGCAATGAAAGGAACTCCTTTCTGGAGGATACTCTCAAAGAACCATATTCCTTGTACTGTAATTAGATGGCCAGTCACATTTCCTCCTGAAAAGATAGATGGCAATATGTTGTCTGGTCTTGGGGTTGTAGATATCAAAGGCATGCTCAACTCATATTCCTATTACACAGACGAAAAGATTGATGAGAATGATAAGGGTAAGGAGAAGATAGTTGTTATAGAGAAGAAAGGAAAAGTCATTGATACATTCATTCGCGGACCATTTATCATCAAGAAAAAGGAGAGGCGAGAGGCTAATGCAGACATGGTCATAGAATTGGAAGAAAAAAAGATTCAAGTTAAGATTAAAGGGAAAAAATATGAGCTTGAGGAAGGAAAATGGAGTGAAATTATATCTGCAGGGTTCAAACTATTCTCATTTTTAGAAGTGAGTGGCATATTTCAATTCTATCTTGAATCGATTACACCGTTTAGAATGTATATGACCTCAGTTATGATTGACCCAACCAACCAAATCCTGCCAATAACTCAACCTAAGGAATATGGAAAGGAGCTTGTGGAAACGATTGGGCACTTCTACACTCTTGGAATGGCAGAGGACACAAAAGCAGTCACAGAAAACAAATTGAGTCTTGTCGCATATGAGGAACAAGTGACTCAGATAGAAGAGCAAAGAACCAAGATGCTTAAGTATGAACTCGAGAGATTTGAAAAAGGCATGCTTGCAGTTGTCTTTGATGCAGGAGACCGCCTCAATCACATATTCTGGTCAAACAAAGTTCTTGAAGGCAATAAAAAAAATAAAAAACCTGAAGGTCTTGATATTTCGCCACAGATCGAAAAATATTATCTTGAAAAAGATAAATTATTGGGCGAAGTAATGACTAAATTGGATAGCGATGATAAACTTATTGTTTTGTCGGATCACGGATTTAATAGTTTTGAACAAGAATTCAACCTAAATACTTGGCTTGTTAAGGAAGGCTACATGAAGTCTAAGGGGGATGTAGGCGAAATGTTTGATTTTGTGGATTGGACCCAGACCAAAGCATATGGCATAGTATTTACATCCCTTTACATAAATCAACAAGGACGGGAAGGTCAGGGAATTGTAAAATCTGAGGAGAAAGAAAAGATAATCGAGAAAATCCAATCTAAATTACTGAAAATCAAGCATAATGGAATCGACGTATTTACAAATGTGTACAAAGGAAGCGAGGTCTTTAAGGGTGAATATTCAGAGACAAGTCCTGATCTTGTTGTAGGTTTCAATCAAGGTTTTAGGATGAGTGAGAAAAGTGCCATTGGAACCCTTGATAAAGAGGTGATTTTTGAAAATACAGGTCAATGGAAAGGAGATCATCTAATTGACAGAACCCATGTTCCGGGCGTACTTTTCACAAACTTTAAAATAGCCAAGGAAAAACCAAGCATTCTTGATATAGCACCTACGGTGCTAAAGAGCATGGGTGTAAATATTCCTGAAGAGATGGATGGCGAGGCATTGATATGAATAGAATAGATGTATTAGAGAACAAAAGTGTCTATATTATCAGAGAAGCCTATAAGCAGTTCAAAAAGACGGCCCTTCTCTGGAGCATAGGAAAGGATAGCACTTGTCTTTTATGGCTTTGCAGAAAGGCATTCTTTGGGCATATTCCATTTCCTGTAATGCATATTGATACTACTTATAAATTTCCGGAGATGTATGCTTTTCGTGACAAATGGGCTAAAGAATGGGGCCTAAAACTTCTTGTGGCCAAGAACGAGGAGGCTATCAAGAAAGGTGTGTCATACGAGACCCATGATGCATTCACTTGCTGTGATGAACTCAAGACCAAGGCTCTCAAGCAAGCTATTACAAAATATGGATTTCAAGCCATGTTTGTAGGCATAAGGCGTGATGAACACGGTATCCGGGCCAAAGAAAGATACTTCTCGCCGCGAAACATTGATTTTAAATGGGATTATAAGAATCAACCTGCTGAGATGTGGGACCAGTTCAAGAGTCAGACTGAGGAAGACGAACATTTGCGAGTACATCCTCTGCTCCATTGGACAGAGGTTGACATCTGGGAATATCATAAGAGAGAGAAGATTCCAGTCAATGAACTCTATTTTGCCAAAGATGGTAAACGATATAGGAGCTTGGGATGCATGCCAATCACAAAACCAATTGAATCCCAAGCAGATGATATTGACAAGATAATCAAAGAGATAAGGGAGAGCAAGACTGCAGAACGTGCTGGTAGAAGTCAGGATAAAGAGAAGGCGTATACTATGCAAAAATTGAGGAGTCTTGGGTATATGTGAATATGATGGACAAATGTATCTTTTGCAAAATCATTGCGGGTGAGATTCCTGCGCATAAGATTTACGAGTCAAAGCATTTTATTGCAATGCTTGACGTAAACCCTGTCATTGCAGGTCATGTAATCATAGTCACAAAGAGACATACCAAAACAATTCACACCCTTAATCCTGAGGAGTGTAAAGAATTGGGTGTAGCAATGCATGCAGTCTCAAAGAAACTCGAAAAGAAGTTTGGATCCCATTTAACCATGTCAAATTCAAGCGGTGAATGGGCGAGTCAAAGCGTGAACCATTTCCATATCCATATGATTCCACGGACCAAGAATGATCGCCTATGGAATGAAGATCAATCAAGAATTGTGCTTGACAAAAGTTCAGGTTTTGAAAGGTTGAATATGACCATTGAAGAATTGGAAAAAATGGCTGATGAATTAAAGGTATAGTTTTAAGAAAAATGGTAGAGAAAACTGAAAAAGAAAACATGAACATTGTAATTGTTGGTCATGTTGATCATGGCAAGAGCACATTAATTGGTAGGCTATTGTATGATACCAAAAGCCTTCCAGACGGAGTGTATGAAGAGGTAAAACAGGTTAGTGAAGAGCTTGGAAAGGATGTCGAGTTTGCATATCTTCTGGATGCATTGGAAGAGGAAAGAGAGCAGAATGTCACAATCGATACTACTCAGATTTTCTTCAAGACCAAAAAGCGAGATTATACCATAATTGATGCACCCGGTCACAAGGAATTCTTAAAGAACATGATTACAGGAGCAAGTTTGGCTGAAACTGCAATTCTTATTGTTGACGCTGATGAAGGTGTACAAGAACAGACAACTCGTCATGCATACATCCTAAGTATGCTTGGATTAAAGCAGGTAATTGTTGTCATGAACAAGATGGATTTGGTTGAATATTCAGAAGCGAGATACAAGAAAGTGAGTAAGGATGTAACAGACTTTCTTCAGAAACTGGATGTAAAACCTGCATATATAATTCCAATCAGTGCAATGCAAGGAGATAATGTTGCAAACATATCGACCAATATGGATTGGTATAAGGACATTACAGTATTGCAAGCTCTGGATGAATTCAAGGTCCTGATAGTCACTGAAAGTAAACAGATGAGACTTCCGGTCCAGGATGTTTACAAGTTTGATTCCAAAAGAATAACAGTCGGTAGAGTTGAAAGTGGCAGAATTAATACAGGAGATGAAGTACACTTCCTGCCATCCAACAAGAAGACAATCATAAAATCAATTGAAATGTGGAATGTTGCTGAAAGAAAGACTGCAGAAGCAGGTGAGTGTATTGGAATAACAACCAAGGATCCTCTTTTTGTGGAGCGTGGTGAGATGATGTGCACTGGAGATATTCCAACGCCTGTTGACACGATTAAAGCAAGTATTTTCTGGATGGCTAAAAGACCAATCAAGGTCAATGAGCCAGTCCAGCTGAAATGCGCAACCCAGAAAGTAGAGTGTGTTATACAAGAGATTGAGAGGAAAATTGACAGTTCTACACTAAATATTCTGGAGACTGATAAGGACCAGTTGAAAGAGACTGAGGTGGGTAGTGTTATATTGAAGCTCAAAAGCCCTGTGGTTGTAGAAATAGGCGTACCGGAACTCTCTCGATTCGTCTTGGCAGAAGATGATTATATTCTTGCAGGCGGGATTGTCAAGGAATAATTTTCTAAATATATAGTCTGCGACATTAATAAATTATTATCTTTTAGCAGACTATATTGAGAAAGATAAAAATATTTATAAGATATTTGTATCTTGAACTAATATCCCAAAAAACATTTAAACCCTTTCTTCCAGTAGGTATTCTATGACTGCGATTCCTGGTTGGGCATGGATTGGTATTGGATTGGCAGTTAGTATTGCTAGCCTTCTCTTGATCCTAAAAGTGGGTTCAGAGAACATGAAAATATTCTTTGTATTAGGTATTCTTCTTATTATATGGGGTGTTGGTAAAATGATTATTGGTGCTATTCTAAACAAGGATAACAAACCCAAACATAAATCGCCGCCACATCCGCATCAGCAACATCAAGAGCAGGCTAATCAACAAAAACAGCACCAGCAAGCGCACCAGCAACATGTACAGAATCAACACGTACAACAGCAGAATAAGCAACAACACCAAGCGCATCAGTCACAGCATCATCCACAACATAATCAAGCCCATACTGCACAACCTCCTGCTCATCCGCAACATCATACGCAGCATCAATCTTCACATCAGACTCAGCACAATCAAGCTCATCACAATCACACAACAACTCAACATGGTGGTGGAGCTGTGCACGCCCAGCCCAAAAGATATCTAAATAGTGTGGAAGCTGCAATTGCAGCGCAAGCAGAAAGAGAAACTAAGAATCCTATGCTTGTGTGCAGGGGTTGTCAACGGTCTACAGGAATTGGAACTGGTAGATGTGTTCATTGTGGAAGACCATTTAAATGAGCCTTAATCAGCGTGATATATAGAAATAAGTTCTTGTTCCATCTCGCTTCGCTTCAAAAGATCAGACGCATATATGTTCTCTTGTTCATACTCATCAGTTTCTAGATGATAAAGTCCAGAATAAATGTACTTATGTTTTGGCTCAACCTTCAGAAGTTTCCAACCATCCTTAGCCATAGAGATCTGTTGTTCAGCTTCTCCTACTTGCCATCTGCCGAAACCTTCTGCAATAGTATAATCCCTGTCATAAATTCCTTGCCCTGTGATAAGAGGAAGCAAGCTTGTGCCGTCAATACCTTCTGGCTCTTCTAATCCTGTGAATTCAAGCACAGTCGAGAAAATGTCCATATTGTTGACTCTTGTCTCAATTCTTTTGGCGTCATAATCAGGATGATACACTAAGAATGGAACCCTCAGCACTTCTTCGTATATTGTTTTTCCATGAAAGAATGCTCCGTGGTCATGGAATTCCTCCCCGTGATCACCAGTTATGATGATCACTGTGTTTTCCATAAGGCCAAGTTCCTCTAATTTGTCAAGCAGCAATTGCACTTGTTTGTCCAGGGAATATATTTCTGCATCATACATACTTAAGATCAGATCAACCTCTTTTTGATCCACATCAGTATGTCTTGTCATCTCGAGATTGAATTCTTCCATGAACTCATCAGGGGTCTGACTAGGTTTAAGGACAGATGAGGCATTACCCATAAAGATTGGTCGATATTCTTTTCCAAGATTATACGGGTCATGTGCATCAAAGTAGTTCACGAATAGGAAAAACTGAGTATCTTTGCTTTTTTCAAGCCATTCAAATACATCCTTGTTTATTTCAAGAGCTGTGCGTTCTCCATCAGCACCCACTATCTCATTAACAGGGAAAAAGACATCAAGATAATTCTTTAAGCTGAATTTGCTATAGATTAAGCTGAACTCAAACCAATCCATTCTGTCTTTTATGTTTGTGAAACCTTGGCCTATGCCATATTTTTCCTTGCAATAAGGTCCTCCTATAAATGCTGCAGTATTATAACCGTCTGCGCGCAGGATTTCTGCAAGAGTGTCTTCTTGAAAATTTAGGAAAAAGTGCTTCTTGTTGGCCATGTGATTTGACGGAAGCTTTCCTGTAAACATGCTTGCATGACTTGGCAAGGTCCAAGAGGCAGAAGAAACGGCATTGTCAAAGACCACAGACGTTTTCGCAAGTTCTGCTAGATGAGGTGTGGTCTTGATTTCAGGATCATACAATGTAGTATGATCTGCCCTTACAGTGTCTATTGTAATTATGATTACATTTGGTTCATTTGTTTCTCCAGAAAAGCTATACTCTGGAATGCTGTAACCTTGATTCATCTGGAATAAATCCATGACAAAAGAGATGATTATGAAAATTACGAGTAGAAAAACCAGATTGCTCACGATCTTATTAATCAAATATTTATTTTGCAGGCTGGTTTTGACTTGTGAGTTATTCTTGCTCTTCTTTGCTTTGACAAGCATGATGATATATACAAGTGTAATTATGCCTGCTACAATCAGACTTATGTTCCTGATGACAGGAAAAAAGAAGCTTCTGTGGTAGAAAAAAGCCTGCTTAATTGTCAGGGGTATAAAAAACAGGAAGAAGACATAAAATCCTGTAATAGGGTAGAATTTTCTTAGGAAACTCGCGCTCTTGGTAAGTATTCGTATTATTATCCCCAGAACAAAGAATGTGATTGTGAATAGAATTCCGTGAAACAATAATGTCTGATAGAGCTCAAAATATTGGAATCCTCCTTTGATTATCTTTGCGATTACATCCACTAAGCCAAATGATAGACCTGTAATTAGACCAGTGTAAAGGGCTGTTTTGAGGTTCTTCTTCATAGAAATAATCTTCTTTAGCCTTGTAGTTCTAATTATACTTTTACTAGTATTTCTCTTTCTAGCTTTATTATTTGATTTGGCCATTTGCAGCACTCTATGTGATTGATAAGGTTGTTTTAAAGCTTTCGCTAAAAAGATTGTTTGATGACTATTTTTCCGCAAGATTTATTAATCAAGATGGTCAGAATTATAGAATATGCAGGATACTGATAGATTGAAGAAAGTATGGGGTCTTTTGAACCTGCGAAAAAGCGTAGGTGATTATAACAAGAAACTAGCTGATTTACTTAGTAGTTCTGATCAGGATCTCAAAGTACTCTTTGTTAAGAATATTCAAGACTTGAATGCCATCAAAGATGCAGTCAATAATATGGATGGTGTGATCAAGAGTGTTAAACTACCTGATCCTGAAAAGGATGTTGGGAAAGCAGAAGGTAAATCAGAAGAGAAAGATAAGGCGACAGGTAAAGACAGAACTAAAGTAAAACCAGAAGAAATTATTGATCATCTTGATTTGTTCAAGAGTGCGGTAGTATATTATAAACGACAGAAAGCATTATTTGAAAAACAATTGCATGCTTTGCTAAGCCAAGATCTAAAACGATTGCATGAAGCAGAAGCCGTAGCTGTACACATCCGCACTGCAGATGAAGCATTTAATGCCAGCCTACAGGCTCTTTCAAAAATATCTGGATTCAATGATCACATGGGTGAAGAGGATATACGAGATCTTGAACTGGCATTAAAGGCAAGAAACGAGTTGACCAAGCAATACTTGCTTTCATTTTTGGAAGTCACAACGCATGAAGGACGTCCAAAAGGCAAGACTCTTGGACCTTGGAAAGAGATATGGATTAGGCTTCAACCATACCTTACTTCTCATGATTATTCTACTGCACTTCAATCATTGATCCAGGATTCAAAGAATCCCTTGAAAAAGAAACTCCAGGAGTCATTGGTGCAATTCAAGTTGAATTATACGCTGATTGAGGAAATGTCAGAGGTGTTTAAAGGTGTTGATAGCAATGCACAACCTGAAAACAATAGTGAGGAAACTGGAGATCCTGATGCAAAAGATGAGAGTTCTGATAAAACTGCTAGTTCTGCATCTGAAAACTTTGAACAACATCCCGCGTTGGCTGTAACTGAGCCTGATAGTGTTGCAGAACCTGCTCCAATAGAACCTGTAGCTCATACCACTGCGGAACCTGTTCAACCGGTTGCTCAACCAGATCCTGCTGGACAAACTAGTGCTCAGGATGGAGCAGCTGATTCCAAAACAAAAAAACCAAACAGTCCTGAGGTTGTTGAGTTGCAGGAAAAAGCAACCGAAGCATTTAATTCAATTGAGGAGTCAAAAAAACAATTTGCAGAAGCAATTAAAGAAATAGGTACTATTCTGGATATTGAAATAACAGAGGAAGTTGCAAAAAACAAAAAGACAAGAGATAATGCTATAGTGGGTGCTTTGTACCCTCCATGCGGGGTTCTTTTGAAATCAATTTCAGACATTTCAGGTGACTCAAGTGTACTTCGAATGCACCTGAATAGGATTATAAGCCTTGCCAAAAAAAATTATAGAGAGAACGGTGATCCACATGCATTGGATACAATAATTAATCGTAACGATTCTTTTCAAGGAAACGATATAGTAAATGTTCCATCAGAGTACAGAAACCTATTTGATAAAAAACAGCGCATTGGTGTGTTGCCTGATTTTAATTGCGGGTGGGAAGAGTTTTATGAAGAGGTTAGAATAAAATATTGCCACCAGGTTATTGTTCCAAGGAGAGGGAAAGATCCCTTACTTGATGGTGAAGCCGATTCCAGTTCTGAAGCTATAATGAGACTGAATGGACAACGACTTAGCTGCATGGATCAAGTGACATCAGTGAATTCGAAATTTGAGAAGCTTTGCGAAAAGCTAGTAAGTCAAAACACGTTTGATTGGGTCATGCGCCTTGATTGTAGTTAACTTAAGCGGAAGATTTAAAAACTTTCAAGGATGAAGAGGTATTCAAGGTGATTAATTTAAGAAAACCAGCTATCGGTAAGCTGTTTTTGGCTACGCTTATTGTAGCAATAGCTATACCGTCTGTTTCTGCAAATATCATGCCACATTTTGTGTCTGAAACTCTTCAGAAGATATTTGGAAATGGATTTAATGAGGTCTGGTCAAAAAGATCACTTATCGGATTGCTATTATTCTCTGTGTTTTATTTTGCCTCGACTGCAATATTCAAGGATAAAGGCAAAGTAGGATTTAAAGGTGTTAGAATAACAGTAAGTTTTGTTCTGGCCATTATTTCTTCAATATCAATGCCTGAACCAATCCTTCTTATGATTTTTCAGTCATTAGGTTCTGTAACAGGAGTTCTTCTCTTTGTTTTCCCACTTGTGGGTTTCTTTTTCATCGCGCACAAGCTATTTGGAGGAGATGAACCATTTAATCATGCTGTCAGAGCACTATGGTACTTATTAGGTATTGTTTTCGTTTCATTCATTGCAAAAGGTGTGCCTTGGCCTCCTGGGTCGGATATGACTGTGGGTGATGTCGGTGAAATCATGATCTTCATATTCTTCATAATGGCAATCGTAAGTGGTGCTAGAGCCATATTTGGAAGAGGCGAGAATGCTGAAGCCCATTTTCCAGGTTTTGGTGGCGGATCCGGAGGAGGTGGTAGAAACACTGCTCATCCAGCTCCTGCAGCAGCAAATCCTGCAGCTACGCATGTTCCTGGAGCACCTGCGCCAGCCCCACGACAACCAGCACCAGGTCCTGTGGGTCCAGGTCCAATGGGGCCAAATCTTTCAAATATTATAGGTATTAACAGGAATTACCAGAACGATCTGGGTACGTTCTATCAAGCATGTAATGCAGTGCACATGGCTCGAAATCAGATTATTGCAGGAACGCCTGTGGCCAATTACAATGCATTGTGGGACAACATGGATAGTCTTGCAGCACAGATTGCCCAGCTTAATCGTGATTTTAATATTGAGCTTGGAAACATTGCTAGGATGGATATCACGACTATGGACGTTAATCAAAGAGTTGCATTTTCTCAATCAATCAATGTTCACACAGCTCATCTTGCTGAACTTAATACTCTCATAAATACTTTCCAGGATTATATCGCAAGAAGTGATCCAAATCCATTGCCTGCACTGAATCTTCCGAGGAATATACCATGACTCAAGTTTTTGCAACAGCAGAGCTGATAAGGGATGCGAAATTAATGGATGTAATCCTAAAGCTCGATCTCAAAAAGACCCTCCATGATTTTCATGCTCAATTGAGTGGTCTAAAAGGACTTACAGAGGATTCTCAGGTAATGGTTAATGAATCAAAAGATGCAATAGGTCAATTAAGAAATAAGACCATTACACCTGAAAAATTGCGAAGTGATTATTTTCCAAAGCTTACAGAGATCATACTTGGAGATATTCAAAGTAAGAAGATATACAATATGAATTTGAAGGAGGCTTACACTCGTGGGGATCTTCACATGCGTCTTTTGGATGAATTTTTCACAAGGGACATTGCTGATGACAAGGTAAAAGAGAGTGCAAAAGAGATTGCAGGTAAGATTAAGCATATTTCAGAGGATTTAGTGATTTTAGCCAAGATTTTCCAGACTATCTGTAAAGAGATTGTGACTGTAGTCAACAGCCTATTGCAGGAAAAAGGGATGAATCATGGTCAACTTGAGGGTGTAAGAAAAGCATTTCAAACTCTTGAGGATTTCTTTGAAAAATTCGCTGTACGTTTGGCTGGCGAATTTGATACTCTGAAAAAACTTCTCGAGGATATTTCTGAAAGTGATGATGCTGATGTTGCGCAAGAGAAACGTAAGCAAGCAGGGGTTGAATATAATAAGATATTTGTTCAGGCATTCAGGATGATGCGAGAATTCTTGCACACATGGGATGTTCAAGTCAAGAACATTATGCACTCTATCTCTCATTACTAATTATTGTATTTTGCTTGTTTTTTCGGAAAAAAGTGGGAAAAGTATTTAAATAGGTATTCACTACAGAGTAGAAACTATTGATAATACATTATACAAATAATTGGGGGAATAATTATGGCAGACGCAGAATATGCATTACCGACTGTAGACGATGCAGATAGAGCAGGAATGACTTTCTATGAAATGTACGATAAATACGTTGATAATCTAAGACAAGCAACGCAGATTGAAGCGGATAATCGTGAGCTTGTTAGAGCAGGAATAAGTCTTTCAGAACAGAGAGCCGTTATGCTTGGAGATGAGATATCTGGAGAACAGACTGGTTACAGGACTTTGGAAAGGGATATTGCTGAAGTCTCAAATTTAGCACCTTCTGTGGCTAATGTGGGAGCAATTGGAAGGGCAACTGAGGATGGTTTTAATAAGGCTAGAACTCCTGCTGAACTAGGATATAAGGGTCCAGAGTATCTGGACGGATCAGCTACTTCTGCGACATATGCTGCTGATACGCCAATTGGCGCTGTAAATTCAGAAGATCTTGATGCAAGAGTTGAAGGAGCAGGAACTGCTCAGCCAATGCATACACCAGGAAGTACAGGATATCAACCGGCAATACCAGAAGTGCAAGTCATTGACGGTCTTGCAGATGTTGAAGCACGTATGCCTGACGGTAGAGGATTAATCAAGTATGCAGACGACCATTCAGCACTTGTAGCTGACATGCAAGCAGCAGGAAACCAAGAACTAGGTGTTTACGAGGAGAGTATTGGCTCAAAACTAGTTGTAAGAGAAGCACATAGACTATTCAATATGGTCTGCCAATACATAATGGGTGAGATTGATAAGCTTCCTCGTGGACCAAGTAATCCATCTACAAACCCGAACGGTTCCTCAGAGTCGTTTTTTAGACTGAGCTCAGCAGCATCGTCTCCAAGAAATGAAGTGAGAAGTAGTCCTGCAGCAGGAACTGGTTTGCCGTCAAATGGTGTGACTGGTGTATCTGGCGCAAGACCAATGGATCCTACAACTAATAATGAGCAACAGCATGCTGCTTCGAGTAGGTCTTGGGGTGTTTTGCATGCTTTGACCGGTGGTAAATACGGTCGACGAAGAGGAGAATAGTTTTTTTTGAATTTGCTTAATATTTTATGCATATAGCTTCATTTAGCACATCATACTCATGGATGACTATTCAGTTTTACTATCCGCAGAACAGAAGGAAAAATACTGGCCAGACGATATACCATTGAACAGCAAAGAATTTGCCAATATGGTCGTCGGTGCCAGAGAGTATGATAGAAAAGCAGCTATCGCTTATGATAAAATCCAAGAATTGGATGACCTGGTCTCAGATCTTGAAGTTGATATTTACGTAGTTGAGACTAATCTGTGGAAACTTACAGGAGTACATCCTCGTACTGGGGTGCCGTATGATCCTGATTCTACAGTAACACTTACCTTAGAGGAGCAGTTTGAAGCCTATCTTCCTTGTCTTGAAGAACAATTCTTGCAAAAATATGATTTACCTGCTGAATCAGATAGCTATGCTTCATTGGAGGATCAGATCGCAAGATATAATGCAACACGTATACAGGCATCCAGCCAACTCGATGATGCTAAATCACAATTAGAAAAAGTTCGAAGTGAATTAGATTTCGACCGCATGTTATGGCGTACCAAGAAGATTCAATTGGAAGGTCTACGGAATGTGCATCCTGAGATTCGCGAGTGGATTGTAAAGTTCGAAGACTATATCCAGGCAGGTGAAATAATTGATGAGATGACTGCGTTGATTGCAGATAAAAAATTGTGGTATGGTCAACCGGTTGTCCAAAACTTTGTACCTGCAATCCTTGGAATTAGCCAGGAGAGATTTAGTGAACTCCAATTTGCTCGACCTGAACTCATGCAATTGGTTCAGAAATGGAAAGAAGCTTTTCATCCACAACCTCCTCCTGAGAAAAAGCCCTGGCATAAACGGATTTTTGGATCTTAGACTAAAATTTGTATTCTAAAACTTTTAAGCAATTCTTAAAATATTTATTACTGCTTTTTTATATTAGTTTTTGTTAATTATTGATTAATCAATAAATAGATTAATCAATAAATAGATTAATCGATAT
>JAHJEM010000104.1 GCA_018825425.1 Nanobdellota archaeon
GAAATGCATTTCTTTATAAATATCATTTGTTGGGGGGATAATATGCCTAAAAAAGTTGAAAAAAGCAAAAGGGATATAACTATTGTAAATATCGTTGTAAGTACGAGTTTGGAGCACGACATCCCATTAGAAAAGATGGCTGCAGTCCTGAGCAACACAGAATACAATCCTGAACAGTTTCCAGGCCTCGTTATAAGAATCAAAGAACCTAAAACCAGCGCTCTGATCTTCGGATCCGGAAAAGTCGTATGTACTGGTGCAAGGAGCATGGAAAAGGTTGAAGAATCTATCCAGAAGATAATTGAGAGCCTTGAAAAAATCAATATAAAGATTAAAATCAAGCCAAAGATCAATATCCAGAACATTGTCGCAAGCGGAAGCATCGGCATGGACCTAAATCTGAATACTCTTGCTATGAAGCTTGAGAATACAGAGTATGAACCTGAACAGTTCCCTGGCCTAGTATATAAACTAATGGAGGCCAAAGCAACCTTCCTTCTATTTTCAAATGGAAAAGTGGTTTGCACAGGAACCAAATCAGAAGCAGAAGTTCATCATGCGCTTGATGTACTTATAAGAAACTTGAAGAGGGTCATGAAATAGGATACAAATCTGAAAAGATTTGGACTTTTTCGAAAAATGTCATTCTTTACAACAACTATTTTTTTAAACTTACTTCTTTTCCTCCTTTTTTGGGGGATTTAAATATTAATGGCTGCCAGGGTGAAAAATGGACGTTTCAGAACAAATAAATAATTTCCAGGATTTCATTGAAAAAACATATTACACTGAACTTGTAGAGAATATTAGACAAGGAAAGAAGTATCTGCATGTAAAACACTCAGAACTTGCAAAATATAACCCTGAACTGGCAGAGATGCTGCTAGATGCCCCTGAAGAAATATTAAAAAGCGCTGAAAAGGCAATCTCTCGATTTGATACTGCAGGTAATGTACAAGGAACGCTTCTTCGAGTACTGGGCCTTCCTGAAAGCCAACACATTAAAATCAGAAATATCCGTGCAGTCCATATCCAGAAATTCATTCAAATTGAAGGAATTGTAAGACAGAAATCAGATGTACGCCCCCAAGTCACCAGTGCCAAGTTTGAATGCCCTAGCTGTGGCAACACCATAAATGTACTGCAATTAGACACAAAATTCAAAGAACCAAGCAGTTGTGGTTGTGGAAGGAAAGGCAAGTTCCGCCTTCTATCAAAAGAGCTTGTTGATGCCCAAAAAATCGTCTTAGAAGAATCTCCTGAAGATCTTGAAGGAGGGGAGCAACCCAAAAGACTCAACATATTCTTAAAAAATGATCTAGTAAGTCCTATAACTGAAAAGCAGACAAACCCAGGAAGCAAGGTTTTCTTGACTGGACACGTAAAAGAAATACCAATCCTGGCACAAGACGGAGGAAAGCTTACGCGTTTTGATCTGATAATGGATGCCAACTATATTGAACCATGTCAGGAAGACTTTCTTAGCCTTTCAATAAATGAAGAGGAGCTAGAGGAGATAAAAGAGCTAAGCCAAGATCCAAAAGTGTTTGAGAAGCTAGTATCAAGTATTGCACCAAGTATCTTTGGCCATGAAAGAACTAAAGAAGCAATCTTACTCATGCTCATGGCAGGAGTCAGGAAATCCAAAGATGACGGTTCTGTAACTAGAGGGGACATACACGTCTTACTAATAGGTGATCCGGGATCTGGAAAATCCCAACTGCTTCGAAGAGCAGCACATATAGCCCCAAAATCCAGGTTAGTTTCTGGAAAAGGCGCAAGTGGTGCAGGATTGACTGCAAGCGTTGTCAGGGATGAATTCTTAAGAGGATTCGCGTTGGAAGCGGGCGCATTAGTGCTTGCAAACAATGGACTTTGCTGCATTGATGAGCTTGACAAGATGACTAAAGAAGATAGAAGCGCCATGCACGAAGCACTTGAGCAGCAGCAAGTTACAATCGCTAAGGCAAACATCCAGGCCACACTTAGATGTGTTACTACAGTCCTTGCCGCAGCCAACCCAAAATGGGGTAGATTCGACCCATTTGAAATCCTAGCCAAACAAATAGATCTTCCAAGCACACTCATAAACAGATTTGATTTGATATTCCCTGTGAGAGACATTCCGGACTTGGAACGAGATAAAAAAATGGCATCATTCATTCTGAATCTTCATCAGGACGAAAAGAGTATGGAAGCAGAAATTGATACAACACTCATGAAAAAATACATTGCATATGCAAAACAAAATTGCAAGCCTAAACTTTCTTCCGTTGCGCTTGAAGAAATAAAAAATTATTATGTGGAAATGCGAAATAAAGGAAATGAAGAAGGTGGCGAAGTAGCAATCAAACCAATTCCGATTAGTGCAAGACAACTAGAAGCATTAATCAGACTTTCTGAAGCGTGCGCCAAAACCCGCTTAGCCAATACAGTCACAAAGAAAGATGCGAGGCGCGCAATAGATCTAGTGCACTACTGTCTCAGCCAAATAGGTCTTGATCCTGAAAC
>JAHJEM010000105.1 GCA_018825425.1 Nanobdellota archaeon
CCACCAAAACAAATCAAGTGTGTGTTACACTTTCTGAAAATTCTCAAAATATCAAATATCTGCATAAGTTTCTTGAGGACGAAAGTGTTCGAAAAGAGGGCGCTTGCAGAATAATTAAGGGCGAAGAAACCATGAAGTTGATTTTTCATGAAATTGAACTTGACAAATTTGAGAAACTTGTAGGAAAACAGACCATTGAAAGCGTTGAGACTGGTCTTTCAGAGATTGATATCTACCTTGGCAAGGAAGCTTGGGGATGCAAAGGACTTGTGGCAAGGATTGCCAATGAGATTGCCAATCATGATGTTAACATCAGTGAGGTAATTAGTGTTCTTCCAGAACTGCTTTTCTTTGTTAAAAGTAAAGATCTTATCAATGCTCACCAAGCAGTTTTCTCTCTTGTATCTGGAAAAAAAGCAGCCTGAATAACCTTGGTTTTTTTAGCTCATTCCTTTATAAAGGAAACGCGTATTTACTGGATGATGGTGAATGTCTAAAAACGAATAATTCTATTGGTATACGCCGTAACGCGTTTTCGGGGTCCTGTGTGGGAAAAAGCCTTGCGAAAAGTTTATAAATAAACGAGGGTCTTTATGAAGTTATCCGTCAGTCGTTTCGATAGCGTGTTGGGGTAATTGAAGTGACTCAAGTATTGAAGTGAGAAGACTCCCCATACACAACGTTTGAACAAAATGCCTGATTGGAGAGAAAAGTATAAAAAGAGGATGTCAACCTGAATAAAAAAACACGGTTAGGAAACACGGAGGTGTTTAAATATGAACGTGAAAAAAACCATTAGAAAATTGGTGGCACTTGGAACTGGCGCTACCATGGTTGGAGCCACAATCATGGGAGCAATGGCAGATCTTAGTACATACCCAGCCCCATTCGTAAAGGATGGCGTGGTAGATACTTTGATTGTTGTCGGTGCTAATGCCAAAACTATGGATACATTGGGTGCAATTGATATTGCAGCGAGTCTGCAAGCAGTTGCAGTTACACCAATAGCAACAGGCAATGTTGCAGGAACCACAACTATTACCGGTGATAGTGTTGAGATGTCAAGAGGCTCAGATACATTAGAGCTGAACGAGACCATTGGTAGCGTACGACAGACATTAACAGAGGGTGAACTAAACGCTCTCGCAGGTGGAACTATCACTGCTGGTGGTAAAACAACTAAGTTCAACCAGTATCTAAGATTTGATTTCACAGATGCTGACGGAACCCAGGCGTACTCAGGTCTTGCGAACTATTATGAAGATGAGGACCAAAACATTGGTGACTTCTTGAAGTTCGTAGCAGATGCTTATATGTTTGAGTATCAGCTTGAATTTGCAGAAGGACTTCAAAGCGATGTTGACCCTGCAACTACCTTGGAAGACATCGAGGATGAAGCATTGAGTATATTTGGAACTGACTATACAGTAGTTGATACAGTTGTTGGAACCAACCAAGACATTACCCTAAAACTTATGGGTGGAGAAGTAACAGACACCCTGGGTGAAGGAGAGACCAAGACATACACCATCAATGGCGCAGACTATGAAGTCACTGCTGTATTTATCTCAGATGCAACAACTCAGTCTGTCAAGTTCAGCGTAAACGGTGAACTGACTAAAGAGTTGAATGAAGGAGATACAGACCTTGTTCAAGGCGACATGGAAATCGGTGTACGAGCAATCTTGACCAACCAGAGAGAAGGTATTGCTGAGTTCTATCTAGGAGCAAACAAAATTGAGCTTCGAGATACTAGCTTTACTGATGACAACTTCTATCAAGGAGTAGACATTGGTGGAGAAAGCGTAACTGAAGCAAGAGTCAAGATAAAAGCTCAGATGGTAACTGATGCAGACTCAGACGGAGTTCCAGATTTAGATGATAAGATATCTATCTCTAGCATCTATTATCAGGTATATGCAGACGCTCCAGACGGTGGAGATATCTACATACCACCTGGTCATGGACTACGAGAGTATGTTGAAGAACCAGCAGCTTTGTTGAACCCAACATGGGACATCAAGTACGAAGGATTGACAGATGTTGAAGTCTATGAGGTCGGCTTTGATGCAAAAGGCAAAGATGAGTATAATCTTGTCTTTACCAACACTGGTGGACTAGAGTACAACATTCCGCTATTGGAAGCAGTTGGTACAACAAACTATCTAGGAGATAGAAATGGGCAGCTGTTCTTTGTTGAAGGAGACCACAATGTGAGCAATACAACCTATGCTAGCTATATGATGAACAGGCGTGATATGTTTGTTGTGAGCGACAGGAATGATGAGGCAGGTATCACAAGAGTCTTGAAATTTGACTCTATTGATTCAGCTAACAATCAGATCTTGTTGACAGATATGGCAGCTGGAAGCCTTAAGTATACCTATACAGGTACGCCATTGGCTAACGGAACAGCAAGTACTGCTGGACTAGCAACATTTACTGTTGGAACCGAAACATATAGTTTGTGGGTCTGCGGTAACGCAACAACTGGAGCAGCTGAGTATAGATTGCTTGTTGATTTGGATGGAGATGGTATTCTTAGCCAAAACAACACAGTCAACATCACCACAATGGGTGGCTTACTACTTGAGCCTCAGATGATTGTGGCAGGTAGGCTATTGCAGAACCGTGACTCAAAAGCAACAGGTATCTGGCAAGGTGGTAGAGAAGGTTTGAATATTACCACTAGAATACTACAAAAGCTCTATGATGAGAATGGTCCAGACAACGGCAATGCAGATGAGACAAATACAATTGAAATTAGACGAAGTGCGTCTGACCAAGTTGATTTGGCTGTTTGGAGTGGCGGTTATGTGACCTTGTACGACGACCCAGAGAATGACGACTGGCAATATGGTATGACTCCTTTCGGAGCATTCTATAAATACCACAACCCATCTACCAGCACAGAGGCAAACGAGCTCTTTATCGACATGCCAAAGGTTCAGAGGACACCACAAGTGTTTGTGACTGCAGGAGTAGTTACAACCTCACGTACCACAACTGGTGGAGATGGAGCTGTTGTTGTTAACCCAACAACTGTTGGTATCGGTGTACTTGACAGCGACGTAACTGTTGGACAGGGCAACCTGATCGTAATTGGAGGACCATGTGTAAACACAATTGCACAAGAACTCATGGAAAACCCAGAGAATTGCGCTGAAGGATTTGAACCTGGAAAAGCAGTTATCAAACTGTACGATGACGAGAACGCCTTGCTTGTTGCAGGTTATGGCTGGGAAGACACACTTGGAGCTTGCTATGTGCTCAAAGATTATGCAGAGTATGAGCTTGCAGGAACCGAGATGGAAGTTGTCGTCGCAGACCTTGACAGCATCGAAGTAAACAGGGTTGAATAAACCCCCTTTTTTCTTTTTTCTTTTTTTTTTCTTTTCAAATTCTTCTACTCTTCTTATGACTACATTATAAAACCTTAAAGCGCAATATTTAAATACGTGCATCTATAAAGAATTCAGTATGAGACGGGTGTACATTCTATTATTGGTATTGTGCCTATTAGTAGCTTATGTAAATGCTGAGAACGTTATATATGGGGAGTGGCATCATTCAGGAGACACATTCACAATTGACGAAAAGGGATATGAGAATGATATCCATTATCTCTCCTACTTCATTACTGATCAAGGATACGAACATCTGTCTAAGACAATTGATGCACATGAGGCTAATGATGGAAAACTCAACAAGCTTCTCTGGAAGATCAACAATGTTGGATTCACAATTCTTCCTGGCGCTTGTAGAGTTGAACCAAGAATAAAATACTGTGTAGAGGAAATAAACTGGGATGATTCATCTAGTGGGCATCTAGAGTATCACAGTGGAGATCTTTATCCAGGACTGAATATTCAGATTTACAAGGTTGGTCCAGATATCAGCGTTACAAGAGAGTCTGAACAAGGGACAACTCTTAATATTGATGAAGAGTCAAAAATCGGCATAAAATTAGAAAATATTGGGGATAGACGAGCAAATGACGTTGTATATCAAGAGATACCCCCTCTAATAATTGACTCATACTCTGCTTCAGGATTAAACGTGTATTTTCTTGATAGTATTAAATATTTTGAGTATACTGGAAATATGCAACCTGAAGATATTAGGAAATTTGGATACAAAATCAAGCCTGTATCATATGAAGAATTTAAAATTCCTGCAACCCTTACCTATCTGTATGAAGGAGAGACGTACGAAGATGATGTGTCTGACTTGTCTATTGAAGTAAAGACGCCTTATGAATTTGCCACAGGTTTAAGTCCTGCAAAAAGGGGGTTGAATGAGCCCACTATGCTGACTGTCTCTTTTGGCAATGATGATGATTACAGGAGTATGATTGGTACTATACGTCTTAGCATACCAAAGGAGCTGGATATTATAAGTAGACCCTCTGGAGTAAATAAGAAAGGGGATTTCTATTATTTCAAAATGGAACTCAATCCAGAAGAAAGCTACAGCTTTGAGGTTCCTTTAAGAGGAGGAGCCACAGGATCATATGACATAACCATCTATGGAGATTTTGATTTTAATGGGGATCTATTCTCTGATAAAGATACCAAGACTCTCGAGATAGCTGCTACTCAGCTCAATCCAAAAATTCGATTGATTGACCCCTCTGTTGAATCAGGTACAGAGATAAGATTAGTGGCTGAGTTAGAAAATAAAGATAAGGTTAACAGCTATATCAATATTGAGGGTGTTGTTTCAGGTCCTTTGCTTCAAAATCCAATAAAGGTAAGCGCTGATGAGCTCATGCCTGAGTGGACAGAGAAATACGTTGATGAGATGATAACTGCACCTCTGACCAATACAGAAAGAGAGTATAAATTTACATTTACAGGAACTTATGCGCTATCATCAGGTGAATCATTCTCATTTGATACTTATGCAATTCTTACAGTGAGTCCTACAGGCGGTGATTATTTTACCCTCACCCAGGATTTTAGCGGAGGATTGATAGTCAAGGGAGAGACCCTTACCGTAAAGACAAGCGTGAAGAATCTCAAGAATTTCCCGATGTTTAGGGTCGAAGTTGAAGACACCCTGCCTGATGGTATAAATGTTGTTGCAGGAAATATCAAGAATGTCTTGGATTTGGATGCTTTGGAAACAAAACAGGTTTATTTTTACAGGCTTGAAGTGCCAGAGTCTTTTTTGGATGAGACATTTCCTGTCAAGACAACTGTGAAATATCAAGAGTACTCATTTTCAGATGAGAGTTCTATCACAGTAATTACGCCTTCGCCACCAGAAGATCCGCCAGAAGAGAATGCAACCCAGATACCTGAAGATCCTGGGAACGATGAACCAGATGATGATACTGATGATGTATTTGTTACAGAAGAGAAGGGATTCTTTACAAAGTTTGTTGAAGGCATATCAAATTTCTTTGACAATCTCTTTTAGATCTGTTCGTCTACTTCTTTAGTATGACTCCTTTAAAGATATTGTGCTTCTCTCTAACAAGCTTTACCCTTACGGTTTCACCAATTCTTTGAGTTTTAGAAGTCTTTAGAGTGATGTTTCTCTCATTTGAGGCGCAAATCATCTCTTCTCTGTATTTTCCTGGGCAGACCACAACTGCCTTCACCTGATCACCCTTATGAAACGGTTTTTCAAGAGCCTTATCTGTTTGAATAGAGAAATAATCCTTAAGTCTTAGATCTGTGCTGAATTCTTTGCTCCAATCATCCAATTTTGCATAGAATTGATCCATTGCTATCTGTTTGGCAGGCTTTCTTCCCTTCTCGTATTCCAAAAAATTCTGAATTCCAATAACACATCCTACTTTCTTGGAGAATCTAATGAGATTTGGCATTTCCTGATCATTGATTCCTTGCACATAGATGGGTGCCAGAAGCAAATCAATCTTATTCTTGGCGTATATTGCCATTTTCTTGATATGCTCAATATCAATTGCAGATCCTGCCATCTTGCTGGCCATATCTTGGTTCCATGCATTTAATGAAAGGTTAATCCTTGTAAGACCTGCTTGGACCAGTTCATCAATCATTTCTTTTGATAACAACACCCCGTTTGTGTCTATGCTTATGTCTTTTGTCAGACCAGTATTGTTTATGTCTTCAATTAACTGCTTTAATCGTGGGTATAAAAGGGGTTCATTCTGACCTGCTATGTGTGCTTCTACAGGACCCTTCTTTTGGCTCGCAATTTTCTTGAATTCCTGCACAATATACTCCTCTTCCACTAAGAAATCATGCTCCTTTTTACTCTTGATTCCCTCGTCTACAGAACAGAAAATGCAGTTTAGGTTGCATCCTGTCATGGGTTTTATTTCCAAAACATCAGTATCCCTATCAATTATCCCAAAAACATTTGTGCCAATAAGAGGAATACCTGAATTCCTATGAATATAGATAGTTTTCTTGCCATTTGGGCCTATAAGGCTGGAAAATCCTTTCTCAAGCAGCCTATTAAACTTATTGTTTGCAGCTTTTTCCGAGATTGCGAATTCTATTGATCTGTCATGGATCTTGTATTCAGATATTGAGGCAAGCTCCTTGATTGAGACTCGGAAAAAGAAGAGATCATAGAATATTACCTTTACTTCGTCATCAACTGACCTGAATTCTAAGTCCTCAAACTCCAATTTTGACCAAACCATACTATCCAGGAGGAATTGTTTGTTTTAATTGTTTGTCTTTTTAATCAGGTTGTCTCACAAAAACTATTTAATATGCAAGCGTATTCTAAATCTTCATGACAGATGTTCGAATAAGCTATGAGACTCTCTTTGACATTCTCAGGCGCGAGAAGAACAGAGAAGAGCTTCAGGAGCTCCCCACAACCTTTTTTCAGGATGTTTTAGCGTATTTGACAGAAAAACAAAGTATTCTAGAAAAAGCAGCAGCCTCATCTGACAGCATATTTGCATCTAAAGAAAAGGATAGTGTACGAATCCAACTGGAGAATGTACGAAAAATCCTCAGAGAACTCTTTGAAAGGCGAGAAAACAAGCTTATACGTAGTGCTCAGGACAAGGCAAGAACAGGTTTGGAGGTGAATTCTTCTTGTATCTTGCCTGAAGAGAAGGAATTCTTTGAGTCTTTTGTGGTTTTACTCAGAGAGAGCAGAAATTCAACTGTAGAAAGTGTATTATCCTTGAAAAAAGCAGGTATTCCTGTTAAAAAAGAGGAAAAAACAGTGCCAGTTACCAAAGAAGAAACTGCACAAGGATCTGAAGAGGGGTATGCTTTTGCATCAGAGGTTAAAGAAGAGATAAAAGCAGAACTTAAAACAGTGCGATTTCTCAATCCCCTTCCTAGATTCATGGGCACTAATCTTGAGGTTTTCGGCCCATTTGATGAGGATGAGGTGGCAAATCTTCCCACTATGATTGCAGATCTTCTGGTCAAAAAAGGCAGAGCAGAAGAGATTTCTCAAGGGTAGGCGTTATTAGGAGTTAATATGTGTTATATATGCACAACACTAATTTTTTAAACAAATCAAAGTATACTCTTTCCATGGACCTTTCCAAGTACAAGAAGCAGATTCCTGAGCGAATCTACAAAGAGATCAGTAAGAGAGGATTTAAGACCCTTAGACCTTGTCAGACTAAAAGCATAAAAGCAGGTCTATTCAATGATAAGAACCTGCTGGTTTGTACTCCTACAGCATCTGGTAAGACTCTTGTGGCAGAACTTGCAGCCCTTAATGCAATATATCATGATTCTGGCAAAGCTGTGTATGTGGTTCCTTTGCGGGCTCTTGCAAGCGAGAAGTACAAGTCTTTCAAGAAAGACTATCCTGAAATTAAGGTTGCCATAAGTATTGGTGATATTGACTCAAGCGACTCATATCTTGAAAGGTATGACTTGATAATTACTACTTCTGAGAAATTTGATAGTCTTATCAGGCATCATACACCCTGGCTTCAATCTGTAAAAGTGGTTGTGATTGATGAGATCCACATGCTAAACGATGTGTCCAGAGGTCCGACTTTAGAGGTTGTGATAACCATACTCAGACAAGTTCTTCCAAAACTCCAACTCATAGGATTAAGTGCAACTATTGGCAATCCTGAAGAGCTCGCAGAATGGATGGGTGCAGAACTAGTTCTAGATAAATGGAGACCTGTGCGTCTAGAAAAAGGGGTTTACCTTGATGGGGTTGTTGAGTTTGTATAGAAATACTTGAGATGTCTATCTAAACAAATGTCATAATATATTCTAATACCATCTGCAGGAATACGAAGAACATTATGCTCATTAAGTAGAACCAGAACGCCATTTTCTTGGGCCTAAGAATGTGATTAATTGCCCAGATTAGTAAGATTATTGCGTATAGTGCGAAGAAAACTCCAATGAAAGGAATCCATCCAAAAATAAAGCTTAGAAGAATAGGTGTGAAAGCATAGGCCACGGTCTTGAGGCATGCATTCATGCTTGAATTCGCTGCCATGGGTTTTGCAAAAATACGAATTAAGGCTGCAATGATCCAGACAATAACCATGATCAATACAAGATAGATAAAGCTATTGATGATAACATCCATACTCACAACGAATCTGGTTTTTTCTTCTGCATTTTCAATGACATGAACAATTGAGGTATCCAAGAATCTGGAAATTGCAGGAATCAACGCAAGGACCCCAACATATACAGTTAGCATGTGCTTGCCCATATGCTTATCCTTTCTCAAAGTCTTTTTAGGATATAGCATAATTTGAATTGCGTGTCGAAGGATTTCAAGGATCATACAACTAATTTGAGATGTGTGGTATTTATAATTATCGCCTTTTCAACCCGACCCCTGCGATAGCAGGACCAAATCCTCGCCAAGGGCTCGGTGAAATGTTGAAAAGTTTGCTTGATACTGACAACACTATAAATTTCGATAATAAATATAGAATGAAAGTTATGAGCCCGCCCGGGTTCAAACTTTTACGTGCCCGTAAAACAGCAGACTATTTGATGCTATCTCACTTGGGTTCGATAGCATATAGGCTTAGAATAAGGTTATGAGCCCGCCCGGATTCGAACCGGAGTCAACTGGTCCGAAGCCAATCGCACTATTTATCCAAATAGTATTCCAGACTATGCTACGGGCCCATGAGTGAACGTGAGTGAGTGAATGGGACTGGAGCGACCAGCGACTTGGGGTCGGTGTGTATGCTACGGGCCCATGAAATAAGACATTAACTACTGCCTTATAATCTATTTAGAAACAGAATTCGTTTAAAAAGTTAATCTAAATTTTAACCAGAGTTATCTCTAAAGTGGAAACCCTAACATTTTTTTCCTCTTTGTTCTTGAACTCTTCGCTATCAATTGCAAGGCCTTTTATCTTAATTTGGTCTTTTAGAAATCTTTTGCTGGTAACTTCTGCCACGTCAACGGCTCTACTTATGAACTTTCCACGTGCTTTTACTATGACCTCGTTTGCACCCTTTGTGGTAAACTGTATAACTACACTAGTTACATAATTCATAAAAGGCTTATTACCTATAAAGATTGAGTTGTCATCGTCTGACATAGTTTACACCCCCTAATTCTGTGCTTTCTTTAGTCTGGTCAAATAACCTGCTACAGTATTTCTCATCTTCTTAGAGTTCATATCTGTCTTCCCATGCAAAATCTCTTTATTCTTGTCAAAGTCTGTAGTAAACTTATCACCATATACTTCCATCAGTTGGAAAGTAAGTGATTTGATCAATTTCGTCTTTATACGTCCCATATTAACACCAATCTGAGGGTGAGAAATGAATTTTGGTTTATAAAACTTGTGCAATACACCTTCAAAACCCCGAAATAATGCTGAATTAGGTTTAATTCAACACCTTCATGCCAATTCAATCACAATCTTTGAGGCGGCCTTAGACGTAATCTCATTTACATCCTTGTCTGGATTGACCTCAACAACATCTGCTGCCATAAAATTCTTGAGCAATCTAAGTCTCTGCAGAAAATAGAGCAGTTCTCTGGTGGTTAAGCCTCCTGGTTCAGTATATCCTGTTCCTGGAGCAAAAGCAGGGTCAAGGACATCAATATCCACCGAAATATACATAGAATCCCAGCTTCTAGCAGCACTCATTACACTGTCACAAGTCTCATTCACACCTTTATGGCTGATTTCTTTCATAGAATAGGTGTTCAACCTGTATTTCTTGATGAAATCAACCTCCTGGATATGACTGTTTCTGATTCCGACTAGAATGACATTCTGTGGCTTGACTTTGCCTTCTTCAATAAGACTTCTTAGCCAATCCTCGTGAGAATTCTTGCCCTCTACAAGATCAGGATGAGCATCAAATATAATTATTCCGCTGTTTTCTCTTGCATTGGTCTCGAACAATGGTCCTGTTATGGAATGGTCTCCTCCAATAGCAATGAAGGGTATAGAAGATGCCATACTTTTCATGATTTTTCTAGAATTTTCTATATTGTCATTCTCAACTTTGACGTCGACAAAATCAAAAACAGGGAGAAGTTCTGCCTCATTCAGATTGGCTTGTTTGAGATGAGTGACAATAATTTCTGGAGCTTTCTCTACACCTTCTTTTTTAGATAGACCTCCTCCATTATATGCAACTTTTAGTATTCTCATAAAAAAGAAGAAGAATTGGGGTATTTTTAAAGCTATTCTTGAATATGCTACTCAAGACTCTTCTGGCACAGCTTTCTGTACACCCCAATTGACCTTTGACCAAACCCTTTCATGGGCATAGTAGAATATTAACTTTGAAATAACTTCCAATGCGCCCACTGTAAGACTTAATTCATGACTTCCAGTAAACATGAAAACTAAGGCTATTGTTGTTGCTGTGGCAATAATCCTCCAGCTAATGGTTTTAACTATACTTCTTGTGTGTTTTTCTTCCATGCTTTCCCTCCTAGAATAATGCTTTGCCAGACATTTCATCTGGCTGAGCAATTTTCATGATCTTGAGAATTGTTGGGGCCACGTCTCCGAGCTTTCCTTTCTTTAGTTTGGCATGTCTCAAATCAATTTTGTTGCTTATTAGACAGCAAGGAACAGGGTTTGTTGTGTGACTGGTCTGGTGAACCCCTGTAACTTCTTCAGCATTTCCATGGTCTGCGATGATCAATACATTTCCATGTTTTTCCAGAACCTTGTCAACTACAAGACCCACATTTTTGTCCACAGTCTCTACTGCTTTAATTACTGCTTCCCAAATTCCAGTATGCCCAACCATATCGCAATTGGCAAAGTTTACTAATATAAAACTATACCTGTTTTTATTAATTTCCTTGAGCAAGCTTTGTGTTATCTTTTCTGCACTCATCTCGGGCTGGAGATCATACGTTGCTACTTTTGGGCTGGGAACCACTCTTCTTGATTCTCCTTTCCAAGGTGTTTCTCGTCCTCCGTTGAAGAAGAAGGTTACGTGAGGATACTTTTCAGTCTCAGCAGTATGGAATTGTTTATGTCCTTTTTTTGAAAGCCATTCGGCTAAAGTATTTGGAATGTCCTGATCAGGAAACGCGACAGGAACTTTGATTCTTTTGTCATATTTAGTGAATGTTGTAAAGTTAAGGTTCTTGATCCTCCTTCGTCTAAACTTCTGGAATTTAAGTTCTTTAAAGGTTCTTGTGATTTCTCTTGCCCTATCTGATCTGAAGTTGAAGAATATGATTGCATCATTATCCTTGATATGGCCTCTGTCTGTAACCGTAGGTTTGACAAACTCATCTGATTCCCCTCTTCTATACGCGGCTTCTAATCCTGCAAGAGAAGAAGGAAAATTGTATCCTTTACGATCAACCATGGCCCTATATGCAAGTTCATCTCTCTGCCACCTGTTATCCCTGTCCATTGAATAATATCTTCCCATGATTGTTGTTATGGTCATGTGCAAGCCGAGCTGTTTTCTTTTCTTGTACACCATCTTGATGTATTTCTCTGCTGATCTTGGTGGTGTATCTCTACCGTCGAGAAATGCATGGAGGAAAATATCTTTTTTCAATTCATTATCAACAGCAAGCTTCATGAGCGCAAACAAGTGATCGATGCTGCTGTGGACCTGACCATCACTGAGTAAGCCCATCAAATGTAGGCTTGAATTATATTTTTTTACATGACTGATCGCATCCAAAAGAGTGGGATTCCAAAAAAAGGAGCCGTCCTTTATGGCTTCGTTGATTCTTACTAGCTCTTGATGCACTGTTCGTCCAGAACCGATGTTCAAGTGACCAACTTCACTATTTCCCATGATCCCTTTAGGCAGGCCGACTGCAATTCCAGAAGCATCAAGAGTGGTAAATGGGTATTCTTTGAATAATCTATCAAGGTTTGGTTTGGTTGCAGCTCTTATCGCGTTACCTTTTACTTCTTTTCGGAGTCCAAATCCATCCATTATTATCAGAACTGTTGGGCGCATAGATAATATTTAGTTGTAGTGGTTTAAAAAGGTTTTTGAAAACCTGTGTTAATAATCAGTGGTAATTGATCAACAGCAATAGTTGTTGGCTTTCCAAGCAAGAGTCTCCTTTCAGGAGGATAAGGCCTGTGCTTTGCACAGGACCAGACCAGAGCTTTTGCAAAAGCTCTGGCCTTAACCCGGCCTTAGGGTAGGACAAATCCACAGGACACTGTGGTCTGACTTGGAAAGCAAAAGTTGTCACAATGACTCGAAAACTTTCCGAATACAGTTAGCATATCACAATAAAGCTTAAATACAATGGCAGAACTACTTCAGACATGGGGAATATTGTTGAGGGAAAGCTTTACATCTCTGCACAGGAACTTCAAGAGCAAAGTCTAGAGATTGCTGAGAATGTCTTAAGAAGTGATTTTGATCCAGATTACTTGATAGCATTATGGCGAGGTGGAACACCTGTCGGTTGTTATGTGCATGAGTTCATGCAATATGTAGGCAAGATGCAAGATCCAAAATTCAAACTTGATCATGCTCCTCTTGGCACTTTTGGTTATGAGGATAACCAGCTCCAAAAAGAAGTCAAGGTTTACGGTATCGACCTGGTACTAGATCGAATAAAGGAGAAAGGACACAAACGTATTCTTGTAGTCGATGATGTTTTTGATACAGGAAAAACACTTGCAACAGTAACAGGAATGCTTCCTGCAGAGTTAAGACTTGATGTAAGAATTGCAGTCCCTTACTGGAAAAAAGAAGCAAATAAAACTCAATTGAAGCCTGATTTTTACAACGAGATACTGCCAGAAGAAACATGGATTGTATTTCCACATGAGATGGAACAAAGAACCTTAGAAGAATTAAGACATAAAGGTGGCAGTTATTATGTGAGAGTAAAACGATTGCAGAAACTTATTCAACATGCAGATTCGCCTGGCCATTAATTGTATGGTACACTTCTTCTCCTTCTATTACATAATAAATTATAAAATCAGATTGAGCATAGCCTGCTAACGTGCATCCACTAAATGTGAATAATGCCAATGATTTTCCCTGATCAATAGTTCCTGTGCTATTAAACCACCACTTATTGGTCTTAACACCTGTTTCTGGGAAATCAGTATGTACCCTTTCAGTAGCTGACGCTGCTGCGCACTCCATGATATCTCCATCAAAACCAATACTGACCGAACTGACATCATAGACTGCGTTAATTATAGACAAAGTCATCATCAATTCTGTGGACTTATAATTCTTGCAGGCAAATCCAGGTCCCATCATACAAGAACTAACACTTGATTCACCAGGGCTGAATACTCCTAAATAGGATAGAACACTTACGACTGCTGCGAGTACTAGAATTGCCCAGCCATAATTAAACATGAAGTTCATTGCGGCCTGTGCTTTTTTCATTTTTTCCTTAGTCCATACTTGCCTTCGAGTCCTTCTTCGATTTCAAGCAAACGATTATATTTTGAGGTACGATCAGCTCTGCAAGGAGCACCACACTTGATTTGACCGCAGCCAAGGGCCACAGCAAGATCAGCAATGAATGCATCTTCTGTATCACCACTCCTGTGGCTAACCATGACTTCCCAACCAGATTCATATGCCATCTTTGCAGATCGTACAGCTTCAGTCACACTACCTATCTGATTGACTTTAAGGAGAAGTGCATTGCAGAGTTTCTTTTCAGCAGCTATTAGTATTCTATCAACATTACTTACCGTGAGATCATCTCCAACCACTTGGATCTTTGGATTCCACTTAGCCCAAGTATCGAAATCATCCTGTCCAAAAGGATCTTCAATGCTGAAGATAGGATATTTCTGGATTAGACTATTGTATTCCTCAATCATCTCATCAGGAGTTCTATGATGATATTTTCCGTCTTTGAAGAATTCTGAGGCAGCAGGATCCAAGGCAATCTGAATCTTTCCCTCATAGCCCGCTTCATTTATGGCTTCGGTTATAAGATCCAATGCCTCCTCAGGTGTGGCAATTGGAGGTGCAAAACCTCCTTCATCTCCAACATGGGTTGCAATTGTACCATGTTTTTCCTTGATTACCTTCTTTAAAGTGTGATATGTCTCTGCAACCATCCTTGTGGCTTCCTTAAAACTTGGAGCAGAAATCGGTGCTAGCATGAACTCCTGCATGTAAAGGTCACCATCCGCGTGTTTTCCACCATTTATGACATTGGCCATGGGAACAGGCATTCTCATCTCAGTTTTGAAGTAGTTTGAAAGAAATATATACAAAGGAATTCTTCCTGCAGCAGCCCTGAATAAAGCCATACTCACAGCAAGAATGGCATTGGCACCTAGTTTTTCCTTGTTTTTGGTACCGTCTAGATCAATCATGATCTGATCAAGAGCACTCGGGTCATCAAGGGGTTTGCCCTTTAAAGCAGGAGCAATAATCTGGTTCACATGGTCCACAGCCCAATGCACACCTAAGCCATTATATCTTTTGTCTTTATCCCTCAATTCTAAAGCCTCATGAACCCCTGTACTTGCCCCACTAGGAACCATAGCAGAGAAAACACCATCCTCTGTAGTGACCTCTGCCATAACAGTAGGATTACCTCTAGAATCAAGAATCTCCCTTGCCTTAATAGATTGAATTAGAGCCATCCCTTATAAACTGATACTGGTGGTATAAAAAGGTTGTGGCAAACGAAAAATTTATAATATGTTGTCCATTTTATTGGACAGATGTCAAATAAATCGAACAGTTTGTTGGAGTTGTTCTTTTCAAATGAAGAATTGTGTGTGAGGGATTGCTCAAGATTACTATCAATTTCACCATCTACTGCTAGTCAATATCTAGATGTTTTGGTAAAAGCGGGTTTGCTTAAGAAAAGAGAATTTAAATCACTGTTATTGTTTTCAGCCAGTCAGAATCAAATGTTCAAGCAGAAGAAGAGACAATACAATATCGAAAGGTTATATCAATCAGGACTAATTACATATTTGGAAAGAAGACTATTATATCCTACGATAATTCTATTTGGATCCAGGCAAAAAGGAGAAGATGATAGCACAAGTGATTATGATTTATTTGTAATAACTAATCAGAAATCATCGCTGGATTTGAAAAAATTCGAGAGAAAATTGGGAAAGATCCAAATCTTTCTACATACTCCAAATGAATTCCAAAAACTCCGGAAAACCAGCCCAGAATTGGTCAGTAATGTTATTAATGGTAGCATACTGAGTGGTTATCTGGAGTTAGAATGGCTATAAAACGCATAAAACCAGATATCAAACATTCAGAATCCTTGCTTAAGATGTCTATGAAGAACATCCAAGCACTGGACTCAATAGAGTTGACTGCAGACAACACAGAGCTTCAATTCTCAGACTATTATAAATGCTTGCGGCAAGTTGTGGATGCAATAGCAATACGCAACGGATACAAACTTCGGACGCATGAAGTGGGAACAGAGTATCTAAAAAGGATAGGAAAAGGGCAAATATCTCGTAAATACGACAGATTCAGGAAGATACGAAACAGAATCAACTATTATGGTGCAGAAATGTCACTAGAACACGCGAAGGCAACAATTAAGGAGATAAATGAGTGTATTGCAGAATTAAGGGGTTTAGTAGGGAAAGGTATATAAATTCAACCAGACTAATTTTCACCTAATGCCACGTAAGAGGAGGAATTCGGGTGGATTGGCATATCATATCATTCTAGGAATGGTCTTAGTAGTGATTGTTATAGGTCTTGCTTTCTTCTTTTTACAATATCCATCCAATTCCAAAGAAGAAGCCAAGAAGGTTTTGCTCATTGGAATTGATGGAATGGATCCAAAAATTACCCAGCAGTTGATGGATCAAGGAAAACTTCCAAATTTCCAGAAGCTTGCGGATGGAGGATCATTTATGCCTTTGGCAACAAGTTATCCTCCACATAGTCCTGTGGCTTGGACTACGATTGCAACGGGTGTGAATCCTGGAAAACATAATATCTTTGATTTTATTCGTAGGGATCCTAAGAACTATCTTCCTCAGCTCTCACTCTATAAAACAGCTCAAGGCATAAGTGGAACAGATTATTCATCTTACGTTAAAGCAGAACCGTTCTGGCGAAAAACATCAGACGCAGGTATTCCAACCACTATAATTAGATGGCCCATGACGTTTCCACCTGAGCGAGTGGAAGGTAAAATGTTGTCTGGCCTTGGTGTTCCAGATGTAAAAGGCTTATTGAGCGGGTATACCTTCTACACAAGCACAGATCTTGATGATGACAAAGTTGTCAATGTTCAAATCATTGATGGAAAGATTTCTACTGAAGTTTATGGTCCAAAGATACAAAAGATGTCAAATAGGGTAAGCACTACAGCATCTATGCAGATTGAAGTAAGAGCGGACTCTACTTTTTTGATTATTGATGATAAACAATATGTTGTTCAGAAAGGTGAGTGGAGTGAATGGATTAATGTCGAATTTAAAGTGGATGTACTAAAAAAAGTCCATGGAATCTTTAAAGCATATGTAACCCACTTGGATCCTTTTGAAATGTACATAACAACTGTTAATATGGATCCACAAAATCCCTTGCATGATATCACTTATCCGGATACCTATTCATCAGATCTTGCTAGCATGATTGGTCTCTATTACACTCTTGGTTTACCAGAAGAAACCGATGGATTTGTTGATGGTAGAATAGATGATGCTGCGCTTCTAGGACAGATTAATGAGATAGAGGTTGAGCGGCAGAATATGTTCTGGAAAGAATTTAATGAGTGGGATGAAGGTGTATTGGCACTTGTGTTTGATAGCAGTGATAGAATCCAACATGTATTTTGGGATGAGAAATTATTAGGAGATGATGATGGCATTTACTCAATCAATCCTGCAATTGTGAAATATTATGAAGCAAAAGACAGGTTTATTGGAAAAGTGTTAGATATGATAGATGATGATACTCTTCTGATTGTGTTTTCAGACCATGGAATTACTAGTTTTGAGAGAGCGTTTAGCCTGAACAGATGGCTTGTAAATAATGGATACATGACATTAAATAAGGATATTGGGGAAGATGAGGCGCCATTGTTCAAAGAAGTTGACTGGAGCCAGACCAACGCGTATGCTGCAGGATTCAATTCACTATATATCAATCTTAAAGGACGCGAGGGACAAGGTATTGTTGAGAACAGAGAATCACTTGTGGAAGAGTTGGTTGAGAAATTAGAAAAAGTTGTTGATCCAAAAACTGGAGAGACCATAATCAATAGAGCGTACCTGCGAGAAGAAATATACTCCGGTCCATATCTTTCAGATGCTCCCGACATCGTTATCGGATTCAAACCAGGCTATAGAATGAGTTGGCAAACAGCAATAGGGGGGTTTACTGCTGATGAACTGTTTGACAATGAGAAAGTATGGGACGGAGACCATTTGGTTGATCCAAAATATGTTCCTGGAGTTGTGTTTACAAATAAGAAAATAATAAGAAAGAATGTAAGTCAGATAGATATAATGCCTACGGTGTTGGAGTATTTGGGATTATCAACTTTGGAAATGGAAGGGACAAATATATTTGACAAAACTACAATTCAAGATGATAATAGTCTAGCGGAGCTAAAGATTCCAAAAATCACCTCAACTTGTCCAGATTGCAATGTAATTCTCATATCTATAGATACATTACGAGCAGATCACCTTGGTTGCTATGGTTATGGGAGAGATACAAGTCCGAATATTGATAAGTTTGCAAAAAGAAGTTTGCTTTTTGAAAAATCATACTCAACAACCTCAACAACGCTCCCAACTCATGCTTCGATGTTCACAGGACTATATCCTTTGTCTCATGGCGTTAAAAAGAACGGTATGATTCTGAGTGATGATTTTATTACCCTTGCTGAATTGCTTCAGGTTAGGGGATATGAGACTGCAGGAATCGTTTCATCAGTTACCATTAGTCCTGCTGTAAATATCCATCAAGGATTTAATATATATGATTATCCTCAGAATTCCAAGTCAACATCTGCAAATATATTACTTGAACGAGTTCAACCCTGGATTGAAGATAATAATCAGGAAAAATTTTTCCTATTCCTTCATTTCTTTGATCCTCATTCTCCGTATTCTCCTCCTGAAGAATATCGGACGTGGGGAGAAGACAACATTTCAATGTATGACGGAGAAATACTATTTGTAGATGACATTCTTGGAAACCTCTTTGAATTACTAGAACAAAAGGATTTATTTGACAATTCAGTGATAGTTTTTACATCAGATCATGGAGAAAGTTTGGGCGAAAAGGGTTTTTTTCAGCATGGTAAGTGTTTGTATGAGGAATGTACGCATATTCCTTTAATTATTTATTGGCCTAATATTACGCATCAAAGAGGGGAGTACCTTGCATCATCAATTGATCTGATGCCCACAATTGCAAATATTCTAGATATAAACATTGATGCAATTCCTCAAGATGGGGTGAATCTCCTTGATCCGGTAGCAGGCACCCGTTCGCACATATTTCTTCAAAGAAGACTATTTGATGGACAGGATGGTGAATTAAGAGAGATTCCTCTCTCTGAGAACTATGAGTTTGGAAATAAGTATGCTGCTCGGTTTGGAGACTGGAAATATATTCTTAGAACAAGATATGATGATGCGCTTTTTAATCTACAACTAGATTCTGATGAGAAGTCCAATCTAATATCAGATGAAGATTACACAGAAATCTCTGATTATCTTAGACACTTGTTAAATGAATGGATCAACAGAGAAAGTGAATCTGAAGCCTTAATGGCTAATCAAGAACATTATGATGCAATTAAATCATTAGGTTATTTGAACTGATATGGTCAAAAAAAAATCAAAAATGAGAAAAAGAAATAATTATGCTGCTGTTATTTATTTGGTAGTATTTCTGATAATACTTATTGTGACTGTAGCTGTTTTTGCTGCTTATAAATATGGAGACCGTTCCAAGGATGGGTCAACAAATATTCCTGAGAACCAGAATGTTGCTTTTAGCAAAGCTTCAGAAACAGTCATTAATCACATTGAATCTGTTGCAGAAAAAGCTCAATATTGGACTCAAGGAAAAGCATTGCAAAGCCTTCCAAAAAATCCTATTAATGGATTCTACTATCTTTTTGATGAAGAACTTGAATCTGCCATTATACAAGGACAGCCATACTTGTCAGAGATTGATCCCCTTATTTTTAGCTTAGAATTTGATGAAAATGATCAAAATTCTTTGGTTATTTTGGATTCAGAGGATAAACAATGTGTTCCCATAATGCGTGAAGATGTCTTAAAAATTAATTGTCCTATAAAACTAAAAACATCCGATCCAACAAATATACCAACAAATGATATTGGCTATGTAGAAATTCGTGCAAAACATGAAAAAGGGAAAGTAATGACTCTAAGTTGGAGTGCAAATGAATTTGGAATCAATCAATCTCATATGGATATTTATACCATACCTGATGGCGAATTTCATGTTTATCTTATTAAAGCAGACATTGTCATGAGGAATGCTGTTGATTCAAAAGATAATATTCAACGCCTATTATTGAAGCTCACAGATACAGACCAAGATACTGTTGAAATAGATTATATTAGAATGTTATCTAGGAAAAAAAATTATGTTGAAACACCTGTTGGATTAGATTATCAAGTCAAGGCTGATGAAATGCGAAAAGTCATCTACACTCAGATACCAATATCCCTGTCATATACATTTAACGTTCCTTCTGATAATGTGGTGCTGAGCTTTGGACTTGGTATTTTGGAAAACAATCCTGTTGCAGTTGCAGTAGATATCAATGACAAAGAATTGTTTAGTGAGAGAATACAATCTTCTAGTAAATGGCATGACTATAAGTTTACTTTGGCAGGGTATTCAGGAGAATCAGTAAATATTGTATTTCGTACAGAAAGCGATGAAGCAAACATTGTTTTTTGGAGTAATCCTGTGTTGTATGCTAAACCTAGGGAAAAATTCAACGTAATTTTTATAATTGAAGACGCTTTAAGAGCAGATCATCTGTCCTCATACGGTTACTATAGAAATACCACACCCATTAAAGATGCATTGGCTAAGAAAGGAATCCTATTCAAGAATGCTTTTTCACAGGCCACAACTACACGGCCGTCAGTTCCAGCTTATATGACTTCCCTTTACCCAACGGCTACAGGAGTATGGAATTTTAACCAGCGTCTAGACGATAATTACTTAACGCTCGCTGAAGTAATGAGCAACCAAGGATTTCAGACAACTGCTTTTACTGAGAATCCCAATGCAGGTCCTGTCGCGGGGCTTCATCAGGGATATGATTATCTATTTGAACAGGATCAGGGGCCTCCTGAATGGATTTACAGAGATGCTGTTGTGGAATGGATTGAAAACAATAGAGACCGTAATTTCTTTCTTTACCTGCATCTGATAGATCCACATGGCGTATATGATCCTCCAGAAGAGTATCGCATGTGGTTTGATGATTCATCAGAAGAATTGGATTCAGATGAATATGTAGATGCAGAGTGGGTATCAAAGCCAACGAAAGAGGGAAGAATTGGATTATATGACGGAGAAATCCGCAACAATGATCAATGGTTTAGTGTTTTTCTTGAAAAACTTGAAGAAATGGATTTAATTGATCATACTCTTATTGTTTTCACAGCAGATCATGGTGAATTTCTTGGCGAGCATGATATGTGGGGTCACAGGCCACCTAGTTATCGACAAGTATTGAATGTACCTCTGATTATGCATTACCCAAAAGGACTTCCCAAGAATAGAGTGGTTACCCAAAATGTACAGCTTATTGACATCATGCCCACAATTCTTGATCTGGCGCAAATTGACAAAGACCCTCTTTTACTTGAAGGACAAAGTCTAGTGCCACTAATTAACAATCAGGATATGGATTTTTGGAACAATAGGATCATTGTGTCTGAAGAGGCATTAAATAAATATGGGCAGGATGATACAAGTATTTGGGGATCGATTTTCTATCTAGATAATCATATATTGCATTCACCAAAGCTGAAAACAATTCATTACAATTTTATGGAGGATTTAGAGGAAGAACAAGGAATTATAGTGAAAAATCCAGACGAATATATAAGCTTTTTTAATGCACTGCAATTAAACAATAGAAATATTAGGATTTCAATTTCAAAAGAGGAGGGTGCTATTGAATATGATCCAGATGCTCTTGAACAGCTTAAAGCACTGGGTTACCTGAATTGATCTACAAAATGACAAGAACAAATTATCCTGATTTGATCAAAGAACTGGCATTCACAGATTTCAAACTGAGATATCACAATTCAGTTTTAGGCTATTTATGGAGTTTGCTTAATCCATTGTTGTTGTTTGGGGTATTATACATGGTTTTCTCTGTATTTTTAAGATTTGAAGTTGATAATTATCCAGTATACTTGTTGTTTGGAATAGTTATTTGGAGTTTTTTCTCTGAAAGTACGCTTGGTGCCATGAATTCTTTAATCAACAAGGCCAGTCTAATCAAGAAAATATATTTTCCAAGAAGCATATTGATAATTAGTTCCAATCTTACTACCTCCTTTGGTTTTCTTCTGAATTTCCTAGTATTTCTTGTTTTCTTTTTTGGAGCAGGTCTCAGGCCTTCACTTAATTTTCTCTTTATTATTCCCTATTTCATTGTCTTATTAATGATAATTGTGGGTGTGTCGCTGCTTATATCATCAATATTCATTAGATTTCGGGATTTATCTCATATATGGGGTGTTCTTCTCCAACTAGGTTTTTGGATTACACCCATTGTATACCCTCTTGGATTTGTTCCAGAGAAATATCATTTTTGGATTTTGCTTAATCCAATTGCCAGAATCATCTTTGATGTCAGAAATGCAATTATGTACTCGATAGTACCCTCCCCAGAGAGTATAATTGGTGTGTTTTTGTTTTCATTGATTATACTTTTTATTGGTTATTTTACATTTAGAAAATTATCTCCTAGATTTGCAGAATGGTTATAGCAATTCAATTAGACAAAGTCAGTAAAAAGTTTAGGATTCCTCTTGATAAGCAGGATGGCTTAAAAGGATCTCTGATAAGTCTACTATCTGGAAAAGCAAATTACAGGGAGTTCCCTGCTTTGAAGGATATAAGTTTTTCCGTTCAGAAAGGCGAGTTTATTGGTATTATTGGTCCTAATGGCTCTGGAAAAAGCACTCTTCTTAAAATCATTGCAAATATATTACGGCCAGATCATGGAAAAATGAGAATTAACGGCGATTTGAGTCCATTTCTTGAGTTGGGTTTGGGATTTCAAGGAGAATTAAGTGGAAAAGAGAATATTTACCTGTACGGTACAGTTCTGGGTATGAGTAAAAAAGAAATTGATACAAAAATGAAGAATATCCTCGCATTTTCAGAATTAAAAGATTTTATGACTATGCCCCTGAAGAATTACAGTTCAGGTATGCATGTAAGGCTTGCATTTTCTGTGGCAATTCAAGCAAAATCAGATATATTACTGTTTGATGAGGTGTTAGCAGTGGGTGACGCCTCTTTTCAGAATAAATGCTATAAGTATTTCAAGAGCATTAAAGGAAAGAAAACAGTGCTTTTTGTCAGCCATGATCTTAATTCAATACAACAATATTCAGATAGGGCTATTTTGATCCAGAATGGCAGAGTAGTTGCAAATGGTGCCACCAAAAAAGTCATTGATTATTATTCAAGAAAACAATCTACTCATTAAAATGAAGAAAAAAAGCATTTTATTTGTATCAGAGAACGCGTCTGCACTTTTTGGTCTGAAAGGACATCATCTGTTTGGGGGTGCAGAGGTTCAATCTTATTATATTGCCAATGGATTATCTAAAGACTTTAAAGTTAACTTTGTGATAAGAAATAATTCACTACCAAGACAGCAAAAATATAACAAACTTACACTTTTTAAGCTTAAACATCCTGTACCAAAAGGTCCTTTTAGTGTATGGATAAGCAATATTGCTCATCTTTTTCGCATTGACTACTTTAGGGATGTAATGGATTTATTCTTTTTTGGAGCAAAAAAAAAGCCAGATGTATTACTAACAAGAGCACCCGGATCCATGGCATTTAAGGTATATTTAACTTCAAGACTGTTGGGTAAGAAATTTGTTTACATGGTGGCACATGATACTGACTGTGAAAAGAAACATCCTCTCCTTAAGAAGAAAATTTCTCAAATGACATTTAATTATGCAGTTAGACATGCAGATTATATTATTGCGCAGAGCAAGAAGCAAGCCCGCAAACTTAATTCAATAGGGATAAGGAAAGTAAGAGTTATTAGGAGCGGTTATCCTCCTGCTAATGATAAAACAATTCAGAGAAAAGATCAAATCCTTTGGGTATCTAGAGCCGAGAAATGGAAACGACCTGAGTTGCTTGTTAAACTAGCAAAATCAATGCCAGAATACCAATTCCTAATGATCTGTCCTGGCTTTAACCAGTATCCTGACTATGGTATGGATTTTGTTGCAGAGATTTGCAATACACCAAATATTGAGTTCATTGATTTTGTTCCCTTTCCAAAAATGGATAGATTCTTCCAAGAAGCGAAGATATTTATTAACACTTCAAAGTATGAAGGCTTCCCAAATACATTTGTACAAGCATGGAAAAATGGAACCCCTGTTGTTAGTACTGAAGTAAATCCAGATGGAATTATTACAAAAGAACGTTTGGGACATGTCTCTCCAACTATTCAGTCCATGAAATACCACATTAAAGAATTGATGACAGATCAAGATCAATATCGTCGGATTTCAAAGAACTGTGTCCAAATTTATCAGCAAAGATTCCATATTAATAAGACCCTTGAAGGTCATAAGAAATTATATCAGGAGTTGCTCTAATGTGTGGAATAACAGGTATTTATAATCCTAGTAAAAAGATAATAGAAGAGTCAATTCTAAAAGAAATGACATCTATGCTAACTCACAGAGGTCCTGATGACAAAGGTTATCACTTTGATTCAAATATTGGTTTAGGATTCCGGCGGCTGTCA
>JAHJEM010000106.1 GCA_018825425.1 Nanobdellota archaeon
GATCAATAAATTCAAGGCTAAAGAAGCCAAAAAGAATCTTGAACGCCAGAATTCAAGAGTTAAGATTAAAACATTTCATGAGGAACTTGTGCCTACGAATTCATTCCTTTTGGATTCTGATGTGGTCATTGATTCAACGAATGATATTAATACATCTTTAATAATTGACAAGAACTGCAAAAAACCACTCTTAGTGTGCAGGTACGCTGGTGATTCAGGTATTGTGTTCAATAAGACTGCAACAATTAATGTCAAAAAGCTACAAGCCAAGCTTGAAAAAGACAAAAAAATTGAGGATATTGGGATTTTCAATCCAACAGTATGCCTAGCAGCTTCAATTCTTGTCTCTGAAAGTATGAAAATACTTTTGAAAAAGAAACCTATCAAAGGATTGATTTCTTTTAACAGCTGGAACCATACTATTAGAGTGAAGAAGTAGGATTTTTTTTAAACGGTCTTTTTCCTTTTTTAACTGTCAGTCTAAAGAATCCTGTCAATCTGTGTTGTGACTTGTTCTGGTCTGAGCTGTTCCATGCTTTCTGCTTGCACTGCATATTCTGTATTGTGATAAGGGGCGAATATCGCACTTGGTGTTGGTCCGAACATTCCGATAACTTTTGCACCGACTGCGTCTGCAAGGTGCATGAACCCTGTGTCTCCAGATATGACCATTTCTGATCTGTACGCAAGTCTTGCGAAATCTGCCAAACTTATGCTATAATGATCTGTCACTGTGTTCTTTGTTGCGGGAAGTTCTCTTGCCAGGTTTTCTTCTTCTGGTCCACCTACAAGAATTGTATCAAGACCTCTTTGTTGAAAGTGTTTGATGACTGTTTGAAATCCTTCTTTTGTCCATTTTTTTTCTGGTTGACCTGCTTGAAGGCATAACACAACATAATTGCTGTCAGGAAGAACTGTGCCATCATATAAACGTGCGTCTCTTTCCATATCTATTCCCATTGAGAAGTCATGTCGGGCAGGGATTCCTGCTGCAGTTGCAAATTGAAGGTATCTGTCCACGGGGAGGGTGTCCTCGCGAATATCTGATGTAGAAATCTGTTTACCTGAAATTCGGTTTATACGATATGGAACTACCTCTCCTGCTTGGTTCAACATATTGCCTTTTTCAAATATTGCCAAATCATAATCGTGGGGCAATATCTCTTCAAGGAGTTTACTGTGGTATGTGTGTTTCATAAGGCGGTCCCCTGCTTTATGGGCTTTAATTTCTGCCTTTCTAAACGGATGGTTAGAGTCTGGATATGGGATGGGAGTTACATGATCTCCAAAAAGAGTTATTAGTTCGTAGATAGAAGTTGTTTCTGTTGCAGGAATATCTATGTGGGCATCTGGAAAAGCTGAGTGAAGTGAATTGATCAAAGGTACTGACCAGACCATGTCACCTATTCCTCTTCTGCACACTAATAGTATATTTTTCATGCTTTCTTATATGGAATAACTGATATATAAATGTTTCGGCCTGTAACCACTCAACGGTGGCTAATTGGCTGAAACCTTGAGATTCATCGTTTATACGCCCTGGTGCGTCTTTCTCTCATGAAATGAATGACGCATCATGACTCTGGGCTTCTCGGCTCAAAAGGCAATTCGAAGCTCTTGAGCTTCATTTTCTCGGTTATAAACCAAGAATTGCTTCCAGATTATAAAAATCTTGTCTTCATATTCGGTAAAAAGTGAGCCGATAAGAAAATGTGTCCCAGCGATGATTGGTCTATTCCGACAAGACGCCCATTGTTGTTGTCGATGTTGTTGTTGCCGTTGGCATTAGACCTGTTATTGATGTTGTTGATGCACCACAGGCGCCCCGAATGTAGCCCATCCACTTCATGGTTTCACTGTCGCTTCATTTCTGTTGCGACTGTATTTTATAGGAACAATTGTTCCCATAGTGGACCAGCGTGTAGTCCAACCACTCTTCGTGGCTGGGACAAATAAGAAAAGAGAGAAAGGAAATAAAAAGGTATTGGTTTTACTCAGTGTCCAGGTGGTAGGTGCGTCGTTGTCCTGCTATCTCGATGACCATTTCAGACGGATGTCTGATTCTTGTTTCAAGATTTGGCATGACGTTTTTTTGCGCTCCGAGCGTCTCCGACGCTACCCCGACAAGACGCCCATCGTTGTAGCCGAAGTAGTTGTAGCCGGAGGCATCAGACCCGTGAATGATGCTGACGATGCACCACAGGCGCCCCGAATTCTCTTCTTCAGGATTTCCGAAATATAATGCCATATTGGTATCGTTTCCTGTTGCTTGGAATACCATATCTACGTATGCGCCAAGCAGTCCAGAGTTTTCTTTTTCTCGTGCGAGAAATTGCCATTCAGGACTATCTTTTGCCTGGTCAGCCGTAAGATAAACACCATTCACTTGTGCAATACGATCTTTTGGCAAAAAGAGCACTTTTCCTTTTTCAAACTTCCTGTCGCCGAGAGCAACTGCTCTGTTTGGTGTGAGTCTAGTTTTAGGATTGAGTTCTAAGAGGTAGTCTGCATCTTGTATCATGACACCAGAACCATCAGTGTACCTGACGCTTCCATCTCCTGTGTCCCAGTAGTTGTTGCGCCAATTCTGAACAACCGCAGGAGACCAAGTGCCCTCAAGCCTGTTCTTCATGACCTGAGCCATGGTGATAGGGCTTCTATCGTCTTTGACGAGTTTGGGCATTTCTCTTGTATTTGGGCCTTCGTAAATCTCGAAAGGTTCCCTTGTGACACGATCAGATAATTGCATTTTACTCATTTTTATACCTCCAAAACCATGAAATATAAAGCATTATATGAACTCTACTATTTAAATCTTTCGCTTTTTTAACCACTATCAAGTAACAACTGACTGTGTGTTGTGGTGTTTATGATGAAAAGGAATGACTCAAAGTTTAAAAAACCATATCGTTTCATGCACTCTTGATGGAACGCCCCCCCCCCGACAACCGAACAAGCTCCTAAATATGAAGAACTTTGCTCCAATGACAACTTGGAGTATGCTTTCAAGAAAGCCAGGCGCCATAAGACTCTCAAGCCCTATGTGATAGAGTTTGAAGAGCATCTTGATAAAAACCTTGCTCAATTGCGGACTGAACTCCTGTTTCATACTTACAAGCCAAGGCCTCTTGAGACATTCATACTTCGTGACCCAAAAACAAGAAAGATCAGCAAGAGTGACTTCAGAGACAGAGTTATTCATCACGCGTTATGTAACATCATAGAACCACTGTTTGATAAGAAATTCATCTATGACAGCTACGCCAACAGGCTCGGAAAAGGATCGATCAATGCCATCAAGAGATTTGAACATTTCGCAAGAAAAACCTCAAAGAACAATACAAGAGATTGCTTTGTGCTCAAAGCAGACATCAAACATTATTTCGACAACGTAGATCACGAAGTGCTCATAAGCATCCTTCAAAGAAAAGTAAAGGACGACCGCATACTATGGCTAATAAGGACAATCCTTAACAATCACAAAAGCACAATTCCAGGAAAGGGAATGCCACTAGGCAATCTCACAAGCCAATTCTTCGCCAACGTCTACCTCAACGAACTCGACCAGTACATCAAGCATGACCTCAAAGCAAAATATTACAGCAGGTATGTCGACGACTTCGTCATACTTGACACTTCACAGAGTATATTGCAGTCACAGAAGAAAAGCGTAGACGACTTTCTTAAAATGCAACTGCTATTAGAATTACATCCTGAAAAGTCTAAGGTCATAACATTAGAGAATGGTGTTAGTTTTCTGGGATTCCGCATCTTCTTCTACCATAAACTGCTCAGAAAAAAGAACCTGCTCAAATTCGAAAAGAAATTCAACAAAATGACGCAGGACTATAAGAAGGACAAGCTGCCAAGAGAAAGTGCAGTAGAAAAGTTTGAAGGCTGGCTCACTTATGCATCCCACGCCAACACATACAAATACCGACGACACATAACCAGACAATTCAACAAGTCATTCCCACTAGAAGAAACAACAATCAAATTGACAAGCAAAAAAGAAGAAAACCTGAACAAAAAGATTACCATAAGCACCAATGAATTTACTGTGCAAAAGACACTGCAACTCCTACGGAAAGGAAAGACTGCCAAAGATATCGCTACATTAAGAGGCATCAAAGAAGGCACTGTATGGTCACACTTCGCAAACCTCATAGAATACAACCAATGCAAACCCAAAGCAGTGCTTCCAAAAGAAACCATTCAGAAAATACAAGCACACATCCACTCTGAAAATGACAATCTCAAAGATATCCATAAAGGACTGAATGATCCGAGAATCACCATGGATGAAATCAACTGCGTCCTTGCCAACATCAAACTGCACAACAAGCAAAGAAGCCTCCCAGAACTCATCACCTGGTTTCAACACATAAAATGCAAACGTATGTGCAAACAAGAACAAAGACAATCTTGTGAAGAAAAATTCCAGAAATTCATCACAACAAATCCAACACTGCAATTCAGAAAGAAAGAATTCTTAGACTTCTTCCACAATCACCTGCGCATATGTATCCTTCCAGAAAAAAAGAAAAAACATTTCAGGTCATAAAGGAAATTCAAAAAGCATCAAAAAGATATACATTCTCCGACATTCTTTCTTATAGTCAGGCAACCTATCCCTTCTTAGGTGATACACCATGGAATATAAACGAGAACCTCTGGAAGAAGATGAAATGCAAGCTTTACGGAGTTCCTGCCACAACTTTGAAGAAGAACTAGTCATCAATGTGTTATTGGATTCTGGGATGCGAGTAAGCGAGCTTGCAGGTTTGAAGGAGGATAATATTTCTTGGCAAAGGAATTGCATAACACTCGTAGGAAAGGGTGGCAAAAGGCGAGTCATTCCAATGAGCAAACGAGCAAGACTCTTGATAATGGACTGCTTTTCAAAAGAAACCAGGTTCCCCCTAGCTATGAGAACCATACAAAAGTATGTGAAAATCGTTGCCGAACGAGCCAGGATTCGAAAACCAGTTAGCCCGCACGTGCTCAGGCACACATTTGCAGTTACCTACTTGCACAAAGGAGGAAACCTAAGAGCTTTGCAAGCCATTCTTGGCCACAGTAGCATTACGACAACCGATATTTATCTGAATTATTCAGGGATTCGGGTATGTGAAGATTTTGCGAGAGTGTGGGAATAAAATGTTTGAAAAACCAAAGTTTTGTGCCAGTACGATAATTCACATATTACTCACTGCATATCTGATATGGCAAGTGATTGTTTTTATCCAATTTATGCAATTCCCTGAGTTATCACATAACCAAGCAATAAACACACTCATTTTCCTCAGCATCCTAAGCGTCAATATTATTCGGATGATAAGAAGGAGCAACACAAATTATGCAAAAAATATCGTAGAAGAAAGGAAGAAAGGTCAAGACCGCAACTTGTTATACAACTATATCAACACCAATCTTAACACCCTATCTTCGGGAAAAATTCAGGAGATGAAAAACGACATTCACTTAATTATTGCAAGAGATACTGTGCCACGATCACTTAAGAAAAAAGTAAGTATACTATTAAGTAAGCTGAATGATAATTTTGAAAAAGCAGAGTACAAAGAGAATTTGGAGGAACTCAGAACATCCAAAGAAACATTAGAAACAGATATCCGCTATTTAGAAGAACAGAAAAAAGAATTAGCGCAAACCAAAGAAGATAAGAATAATGAAATAAAGAACGATCTTGACATCCGCAACAATAGAGTGTATCTTAAGGATAATCTCACAACTGAAGAAATTGCAGTACTCAACGATGAAGGATATATTCAATGCAACGAGTATTGTGTTGAACAACAAAAAACACTCACCGTGCTAGTAAAACCAACGCTCAATCATTCGAAAACTCACACCTTTCTCGTCTGGTCTGTTAAAAACCTTCTAGAAAACAAATTCAAAGTGGTACACTTGCGAGAACATGACACCAAAGATGCAGACATCACATTCATACATAACAAAAAAGATTATGCCTTAGAGATTGAAACAGGAACATGGCTGAAGAAAAAAAAGCAATTCCAAGATAAAGTCAAACAATTGAATAGAAAATACAAAAACTGTTGGATGTTCATTGTGTCAAACAAAAATCTTGTAGTACAATACAACAAATATGGTGTGACCACCCAACGAAAAAGCGTGGAAAAAAAGCTCCAAAAACTCCTCCAAAATTAACACCCAGAAAATACGGGTGGAACACAACTTTTATCGTCGATAAAACAAGGAGGAATGCCACTATTTTAGGTCTCCATATACATATGAGAAACAAAAACAATCATTCTTCAATAAACACTTTCACCTGATCTAAAATTTCTTTAGCAATAGACAGCAGTCAATTGTACGTATTGTCCTCAAGGCTCAAACTCACACCATATTGCTCGCTTTCTCGCACATCCACAATCGTTGGCTTCTCATGCGCTTCCTCAGGTTGCATGGCATTAATCTCGGAAATGAGCTTTGCATCAAGATTAACTTGTTTGGTTTCAATGAGTTGATAAATCAAAGCAAAAGTACATTCTTGGTTTCTACTCTCATATCCTAGCTTCACAAGTACAGCAAGCAAAGAATGATAAATAGAATAAAACGTGGCAGGTGCTGACCAATCAGAAAAGTCAATTTCCTTAAAACGAACCACTGCTTGTAGGTTATGCTCTGCCTTTAAGATGTGTTTTCGAGCTAATGCAAGATCAGGATTCTTTTTTACCAAACCTCTGTGCTTGTTTCCTTCTTGAAGTTCTTTCTCTGCCTTTTTCAAACACCACTTAACCTTGTGATTAACGTGTGACACTTTTCATCACCTCAAACAAATCTTCATACCCAAACACTACAACACCCTCACGCAACGCATCTACAATAATTGAATCCTGTTCGAGTAGATTACTCGTTATATCTTGAATTGATTGCTTGACCATATGAATGCATTTAGTATTCAACCTATTAATCTCTTCGACTTTTTGCGATAATTCAGGCACATTCTTTTGTGGCAATACTACAAGAAGGTCAACATCTTGAAAAGAATCTTTGTGTAAAACCGAGCCAAACATTACTCCGAAAGTTGCATAGTCTTGGAGTTTCTTCACTTCTGTTACCCATCGTTTTACTCGAGCATTGCTAGTTTCTGCTTCTCGCTGTAATAAAAATAGGATAAAATGCTTTGCATACTCATTGGAATAGTCAATATGGGCAATCTTTGCCTTTCCCACTTGCTCAAATCTGATGATTTTTTGCTGTTCCAAACGATTAAGGATTTTTAGAACACCCATTGAGGTAAGATTGGTTTCTTTTGCGAGATTATTGGCATTATATTTTCTCGTAAAATCCTTAAATATCTTTAAGGCAATTCTCATTTCGTTTTCTGTAACATCTTGCATAGCAACTCACAGTTTA
>JAHJEM010000107.1 GCA_018825425.1 Nanobdellota archaeon
ACAACTGGAAAGATAAAGTCCAAAACCAACAGCTAAAAGTAATCTACCCAATCCCATCACAGCACCTCAATCACAGTAACTGAGAGAACTGATCTGAAGATTATAAACCTTTTCGTTTTTTTTGGGGGTTGACTTATTTTTACCTCGTTCTATATGCCAGATAAATGAAACCTGCAATTTTTTCTCCACTACAACAAAAAAAGCAATTGAGCAGAAATTGTCGTTATCTTTAAAAATAACCTCTCAGAGGGGAAATCATACAATATGTCGCCATTATTTGCGGAAATTTAATTTATTCTCACTGGACATATGTGCGTAGGTTACTTAAACACCGTACTATGTTATTTCTTAAAAAAAGAGAACGCACAAAACTGCCAAATTAAGATTTTCCAATTCTTAGAAAATCTTTTACGCAGTATTGCTTAGGAGTTCTCTTTTTTCCTAAAGGATTTCTTAATTTATTGAAAGAAATCTTAGAGAGGTGAGATTTATGGAATTTCATATTGATAAATTGCCGTTGAAAAGTAATTATGTAATTTTAAAGGATGATTGCTTTAATATAATTATAAATGGATTGTTAAAGAAAGCAGGCAGTACTGCAAATGCCAGTAGAATAACTGGAATTTCGAAGTCTGTGATAGGGAGATATGTGAGAAAGGAAAACGTCAAAATTAGAATTGACTCATTAATTAAAATTTGTGAGGCCATTAACATTTCTTTGGAAAAAATTGAAAAACACATAATTTGGATTGGAAATGTTCAGAGTAGAGGTATAATTCATCCAAAATTACCGTTTGAATTGAATTCCCGTGCTGCAACAAGAGTTATTGCTGCTATCTGCAATGATGGCTGGATTAGTGATGGGATGTACTACTCAAATACGAGCGAGACATTGCGTGAATCGGTTCGAAATGATGTACAAGAAGTATTTGGTGGTGATAACCGCACTGTTAAATTGTGGATTAAAGAAACTGATCAATATTTATCATTTCCATCAATAATTCGTGATGTATTTCTTATTATCACCGAGTTCAAAGGAATAAAATCCGAGAATAATCCAGAAATTCCATCATTTATTCTCAATAGTACTGAACTGATGTTAGGTTGGATAGAACAAACTATTGCTGATGAAGGTCATGTAAAGCATTATCCTGGTAAATTTAGACGAGAAATTGTGTGGAGGCGATCTTTCAAAAAGGATTTGAGTGAATATAAATTGAACAGAGACGAAATTAAAATTCTTAAAGAACTTGGAATAAAATATGATGTAAAGACCAATAAAGAATATATGACGAAGAGAGGAATTAAAAAGGTACAAATGCAGATAAGAATATCAAACAGAATGAATTTACAAAAATTGAGGAGTTTAATTGTCATTCCTGATATGAAAAAGGATAAAATTTTTGCTGATATCTGTACGAAGTATAAAAGGTATAGAATACCAATTCAAGCAAAAGAGGCAATTATTAAATTAGATATGCATCAAGGTTTTTTCACGAGTAAAACATTAGGAGCTTGTTTACCAAATAAATCTATTGGTGCGGCAAGATACTGGATACGTTACTATTTAAGGGACGGATTTATTTATAGAGTGGATGAATCGCTATATGGAAGTGGAATTAGAGGAAGAAAATATGCAAAATATGCTCTTTCTAAACCATAAACCATTTAAAAACACATCTTTTTCTGAACCAGCATGGTTAGTTTTAATGAAATAGCACAAAAATGGCAACAGAAGTGGTCTGAAAGCAAGATTTTCGAAGCAGATGAATCTGGTTCTAAAAAGAAGTACTACTGCTTAGAAATGTTTCCATATCCTTCCTCGATGGGACTTCACATGGGACATGCCAGAAACTATGTAATAGGTGATATGTTTGCCAGATACAAGCGAATGAATGGTTTCAATGTCCTCTATCCTATGGGTTTTGACAGTTTTGGTCTTCCTGCAGAGAATGCAGCAATCAAGGCCAAGAGCCATCCAAAAATATTCACAGAAAAAGCCATATCTAATTTTATCAAGCAGCAGAAGAGCCTTGGGCTTAGTTACGATTGGTCAAGAACACTAGCAAGCCATAAACCGGAGTATTATCGTTGGGACCAATGGATATTCCTCCAACTTTTCAAGAAAGGACTTGCATACAAGAAGACAAGCATTGTCAACTGGTGCTCGAAGTGCGAGACAGTTCTAGCAAATGAACAGGTCGTGAATGGTTGCTGCTGGAGACATGATGACACAGAGGTTGACCAACGAGAACTTAACCAGTGGTATTTTAAGATTACAGATTATGCAGAACGTCTATTACAGGATTTAGACAAACTTGACTGGCCTGAAGACATCAAGCAGATGCAATCAAACTGGATTGGCAAGAGTTATGGTGCAGAACTATGGTTTGATGTGGTTGATGAGGCTGGAAAAAAGATAGACACAATAAAAACATTCACAACAAGACCTGATACTGCATATGGAATAACATATCTTGTTCTGGCATGCGAACATCCAAAAGTCATTGAGTACACCAAAGGAACAGAATATGAACAGAAAGCCAAGGATTTCATAACAGAGGTAAAGAAAAAGAGCATAATCGAACGTACAGCTGAAGGCAAGGAAAAAAACGGTATGTTCTTAGGAAAATATTTCATCAATCCATTTACAGGAGAAAAATGTCCTCTTTGGATTGCTGACTACGCACTCTATGATTATGGAACTGGTGCAGTCATGGCAGTACCTGCACATGATCAGAGGGATTTTGAGTTTGCCAAGAAATATGATCTTCCGATTAAAGTGGTCATTAACCCGCACGCATTTGATCTTAACCCAGAAAAGATGACTAGGGCATTTGTGGATGAAGGCACTCTAGTTAATAGCGGAGATTTCGATGATTCGCAGAATAGAGACGCAATTGATGAGATAACTAAATTTGCAGAAAAAAAAGGTTGGGGAAAGAAGACAGTCAACTACAAGCTTCGTGACTGGCTGATTTCCAGGCAGAGATTCTGGGGTTGTCCGATCCCGATCATCAACTGCGAAAAATGCGAACATGTTCCTGTGGAAGAGAAGAATCTTCCTGTGAAGCTCCCTGAGAATGTGACCTTTGGAAAAGGTAATCCTTTGGAGACATCTCCTGAATTTGTCGAAGTCATTTGCCCAAAATGCGGAGGTCCTGCAAAGCGAGAGACAGACACCATGGATACTTTTGTAGACAGTTCTTGGTATTATATGCGATACTGCGATGCACAGAACCAGGATGCACTTTTTGATCCTGCAAAAGTGAATTACTGGCTTCCGATTGACCTTTACGTCGGAGGAAAGGAACACGCAACAGGTCACTTGATATATTTTAGATTCTTTACAAAATTCTTGCATGATCTTGGATTGGTCAATGTGGAAGAACCTGCAAAACAACTCTTTAATCAAGGAATGCTCCATAAAGAAGGCGTTGTAATGAGCAAGAGCCGTGGCAATGTAGTTCTTCCTGAAGAAGTCAGTGACAAGTATGGGATTGACACAGGCAGGCTATTCTTGATGTTTGTTGCAAGTCCTGAAAAAGACATGGAATGGGATGATCATGGAGTTCAGGGTGCGTATCGTTTCATACGAAAATTCTATGATTTGATTGAAACCAAGGTTGAAGGGGATCCAGATGAGAAAGAATTGAGCAAGCTTAATAGTCTGATCAAGAATGTAACAAAATATTATGAATCTCTTGAGTATAACAAGGCAATTATTGAGTTGATGCAGTTTACAAACCACTTTCATCAGATAGGTAAGATAAGTAAGGTAAGTGCTGAGAACCTGGTGAGATTGATAGGTCCGTGCACACCGCATATATGTGAAGAATTGTGGGAGAAGCTTGGAAACAAACCATTTGTTTCTTTAGCAGAATGGCCTAAATGCAATGAGAGCAAGATAAATCCTGCTCTTGAAGCAGAAGATGTATTGGTTGAACAGGTCCGTGGTGATATTCTTCGAGTTTTGGAACTTGTAAAGTTGGATCCAAAGAAAATAAGCCTGATTATTTCACCACAATGGAAATATGGGTTCTATGGAAAACTCAAGCAAGAGCTTGAGAAGTCAAGAGATTTCAAGGCATTGATTGGTATTGTAATGGATAAGGATCATGGCCAAGACATTCCAAAGATAATTCAAGCAGTACTGAAGGACGCAGGCAAGATGCCAACACACATATTTTCACAGGATCATGAACTGAAAATTCTTGAGGCAGCAAGACAAAAGATGGCTGAAGAATTTAAGGCAGAGATTGTGCTTGTTAAGGCTGAAGATTCCAAAGAAGCCAAGGCAAACAATGCTGCACCTGGTAAACCCGCGATAATTATTTCATAAAACAATGGAACATGAATTCTATAGAAGGATAGGTTATTCCGGATCTCTTCAAGAAATATCTGAAGTAATATGTAATGATTTCAATCTGGGTACGTTCGTAAAAAACACCCTTCTAACTATTGGTTATGAAGATTTCAATGTAAAACTGGAGACTTCCAAAGGAAACTATTTTGTGAAAATTTTTGCGAATTTTAGGGATTTATCGATGTGCGAACGATATGTAAAAGTAATGCTAAGTGCAAATAAAGCGGGCGTTCAGCATCCAGGTCTATACTCTTCTTCACAAGGATATTTGCACCAAATAACAGTGCAAAACACAGTACTGAGGTTGGTTGTGATGGAATATTTGGATGGAAAGGATTTATTCCATCTGGGTATTAAACCCAATGAACAAGAAATCCGGTTTTTGGCACGTCAGGCAGCGAATATTAATGGTATTAAAATCAAACCAACACCTGTTTATGATTCTTGGGCAGTTGCCAACTTCCCTAAAGAATATCATAAAAAATGGAAATATCTTGAAGCAGATGATCTTAAGAGAATCAAGCAATTATTTGAAGAATACGAGAAATTACACCTTGAATCCCTTCCAAAATGTTTTGTGCATGGTGATATTATTTCTACTAATGTTCTTAAGGATGCTAAACAACAGTTGTGGATTATTGATTTTGCAGTATCAAACTATTATCCAAGAATCCAGGAATTGGCAGTATTGGCCTGCAACCTGTTGTTTGTTGAAAACAAGCCTTCAGAAACTAAGCAAAATTTGGAATTAGCACTAAAAGAGTATCAGAAACACATACGCCTATTGGATATTGAATTGAAGTCTTTGCCTGTGTACATCAAACTGGCTCATGCCATGCATGTTCTCTGTGCCAATTATGAAAAGCAAGTTAACGCAAATGCTCTTCCAGAAAATGAATACTGGCTTGGACACGGTCGTGCAGGGTTAGGCCAATAAATAGACTCAGTCAAATAAATATGGAAATCTAGCTAATATAAAGTTGTGCACGTCCAAGGGTGGACAAAAGCACTGAGGCTCAGTTGACCCTTCCTGTTCCTCCTCCCCGCTACCCTTAAAGCACCAGTTTCAATCTTTAGGACTGCTGCATTCCTGCCCTGATCCGATTCAGAGAGGAACCAGTCAATAAGGACGAGGTATCGACGGTTCAGGAAGGACTGAAACATCCTTACCTGTGCCGCCCCTTGGACTTCAGCCCCATCGAACATCCGTTTATGGTAAAAGGGTAGGATGAGCACCCCGGCCTAGCACGATACGTGTATAATGAGGTGGGGTTTTTAAAGGTTTTTCAAGAATTAACTTTTTAAATTCAGGATTAGTCTTATGGCTTTATGATAGTCAGAAAGGTAAAAATGAGTGATCTTGAAGCAGTATATGCTGTTTATCAAGATTTTAATGCAGACCTGTATAAATACTTTGGAAACGGGTATGAAGCGATGCGGCGCCACAAAGAACCTGTTGAAAAGATGACTAAGGATGCTCTCCTTAAGGATATGCGCAGAAGAAAGGCAATGTTCTTTGTTGCAGAGGAAGATGGAGATATTGTGGGCTATGTCAGTGCAAAGATCATTGATTATAAGAATGCTCACCTTGACCGTCCAAAAACTGGACTTATAGAAGATTTGGCAGTAAAAAAAGAGCACCGAGGTAAAAGAGTATCATCAAAATTAATGCAAGAGGTTTATTCCTGGTTCAAAATGAATGATGTTAAACTCTACGAACTCAAGGTAATTGCCGCAAACCCTGCGGTGGAGATATACAAGAAATGGGGATTTGAGATTAAGCGGTATGACATGATGAGATTTGCTTAAACATTTTCCCAACATTTTAATATATTGATAATTTAAAATCATATAATGTTGAAAAAACCATATCTGATAGCAATTATTGTGATTGCTGCAATAGTCTTAATAGGGATGATTCTTGGTATTATTCTGGATGGTCTTGCAGCTTGCACTGAAATGGCATGTCCTTGTGATATAGACGGTGAGCGGCCGTGCAATTCTTGTCATACTACGAATCCTGTGTTTGTCACAGGTATTTTTAATGTAATTCAGGAATGCAGTGGACAGGAGTATGTAATCTGCAAAGATAATAAGTTTGTGGATAGACGGGTTGATAATACTGGAGAATGCTCTTACAGTCTAAGACCATTTAATCTCAATTAGATTCACTTTTCAACAGGCTTGGCTTTCTCTTCCTTCATCTTCTTAACAGATTTCCTAAAAGCCTCAATCTGTTTATCACTAAGTTTTCCCCATCTTAGATATCCAATCTTAATATCTCGCAAGAATGCGTTCTCTCTGTAGAATTCTTCAGGAATATTAAGGAGTCTCTTGAACTTTGGATCCTTTATCTCACCCTGCAAATCTCCTTTCTGGCAATCCCAACACATAAGAAACCTACTTCTTCTTGTGGCCAGAACATAATTCTTTTTGCATCTATGACATTTCTGCTTGAATTTGATAACCATATTATACAAGGTGCCTGCTAATATATAAAACCTTTGTACGACGCAAAGTTTATTAACAAATATCCATTATCAATTCGTAGGGGGTATTATTTGATTCATGGTAAAAATAACATTTTTAGGAACTGCTGGTGATGCTATTGTTGCTGGCAAGCAAGAACGAGCTAGTGGAGGTATCATCCTGGCAGGCAAAGATTTCCAGTTTCATTTGGATCCTGGACCGGGAGCACTTGTTCGAGCAAAAGAAGCCGGAATCAATCTGAGAGAAAATACTGCATTGTTTGTATCAAATCAATCCATAATCCATAATAATGATGTGAATGCAGTTATTCTGGCTATGACATATGATGGTATGGATAAGCTTGGGACCCTTTTCATTGAACAGCTTGCAAGCCAGAACAGAAATTCTAATTTCAAGCAGCTTGAAAAAGTGATATCTATCAAGCCAAATCAGAAAGAATACATAAAGAACAGTGAAATTGTCTCATTCAAGACAACCCAGGGAGTTGGTTTCAAGTTCTTCTTGGACACACTCATCGGCTACGCAATAGGTGTTGAATACTCAGAGCAACTTGTCGACAAGCTAAAGGGTTGTGAGATGTTAATACTTGGATGTGAAACTCCTGATGTGGAAGCCAATATAGTGAAGGTATTGAAGCAAATTCAGCCTAAAACCGCAATAATCACTTCTTTTGGGATAAAGGTTCTTGAAAAAGGACCTGATTTGGTTGCAAAAGATATACAGAAGAAGACACGTGTAAAAGTCATCGCGGCGGATGACGGTTGGGCAATGGACCTCCAAGATAAAGGTCAGAAACATCTGGATACTTTCTTGAAAAAATAATAATCAACAAGAGATATAAGTTAAATGATTGGTTCTATAGAAAAATTCCGCTCATAGCACCTGCAATTAACCACCCTACAAAGCAGCCTCCAGAAATAAAAGGCATAGCAGGGTAGAACTTGTCTTTTTCTGCAAGCAAGAAAAGTATAGTCAGAGCAATTGTTGTAGTTGCTACAATGATCATTGTATAGGCCAATGCCATATTAGCTGCAATTCCTGAAAGAATCAACATTCGAAGAAATACCCCTTCAAAGATCAGAGGGAAAGTCACGTCTCCTCCGCCTAAGATTGCAGTCTTTGGTTCGTGTGGAACCGGTATCTTATCCTTTTTCTTATCATGCCCTATTTTTTTTGGCTTTTTTAAGCTGTATGGTATCATGAGCCCTGCAAACATCTTGCTATTGCTCTGGAACTTGGCCATCTTTACCATATGCTTCGATTTCCATACTGCAATCATATCATACACTGAAATCAAGATAAGTAGTATTATAGCATATGTCATACTGAAGATTGGTGCTAGGATCAATGCGATTCCAGAATACATCAGAATCTCAGTCACATTATAAAAAATTACGCTCTTTGAATACATCTTTAAGAGAGCAAAACCTATGCCTAAAACCCAAGGAATATACCCAAGCAAGCCTACATTTGGAATGACTCCTTTTAGGAGGACTTTGAATGAAATCCCAACAGCAATGGCCACAGCAAGAAAAAACCATACTTTCCAAAGACCGACTTTATTGAATTTTACAATGAGTAGAAATAATGCAGTTCCTATACCAACAGCAATTATTATGTACAATAGAGATCCGAGACCTTGTGTTGTTGGAGTGAGATCCACTGTTGTCTCATCAGAAGCTATCTGCTTATTTCCTTCTTCATCAATATACGTGTCAGAACTAATACTTGAAATCAGGCCCAAACCTACGGTCTGAGTCACTACAAATACGAGGACAAGGAAAAATGTCACAAGCGCTGTATGTTTCATCAGATAATTAAGAATTAACCACCATTTTTAAATAATGCGGAAATCTACCAGTATATTATGAAGCAATGCCATAATATTTCAGTGAGAGTGTTTGCCAGACAAAGAGAAGATACTGACAGAATCAAAGAAACCCTGGTGGGCCTGTTTCTTTTTGACCTAGAAAAAGAAAAGGTCAAGCCTCATGAAATTCGTACAAAATCAGCTGATGAAAAGACAGATATCTTTATTTATGAGATAAGCCTGAATAAGGATCGGCTCATCAATAAGTTTTTGGGAAGCCTTAATTCCAGACTTAATGCTGACCAGAAGGCCCTTCTTCTACGTCAAGAGAATAGACTTGACCAAGAAGGTAATTTCTTCATAAGACTGGACAAACCCAGACTATTGGAAGGAATATTCCGGATAACAGATAGTGGAAACTGCTTCCATATCAGGATGTGCATTGCAGCATATCCAAAGACAAGAGATGCTTGCCTTGCTAAAATTAGGGAAATATTTAAAATAGATCAAGTCAAGTAGTGCATTATGGCAGATCGAATCAATGTTCTTTTAGAAAGTTCAAAACAGATCATGTTGGATTGTTGTCTTGAGAATGGAGCTGTTGTTGCTGCAAACACTGACAAGGCATATTATCCCAAGAGATGCCAAAGTTATAGGTTTGTGTGGCCAACAGATGCCGCATTCACGCTTCTTGCATTGAATGAATTAGGAGTTAGGCATGTCCAAGAGCCTTATTTCAAATGGCTTATGTCTCGTGTAGAAGATGTTGCTGCAGACGGTCTACTATTCCAGAATTATTACACTCACGGTACAAAAAGATGGATCAATTTCCAACCAGATTCCAATGGAAAAACATTATGGTTAATACATGATTTCTTTGACGGTAATGTTCCTAAGGAATGGCATCATCTAATGAAACTACTAAGCCAAGCCCTAGTCAGGATGTGGGCTGGAAAATTCTTTGGTATGAAAACCCAGGATAGATGGGAAGAACGATCAACATATCCTGATTTGGAGGACAATCATACTTACAGCTTGGCTGCATGCGTTCATGGACTTCGATTGGCTTACAAGGTGCTTGATGATGTCAAACTGCGAAAAGTGGCAAGTGAGATGTTAGTCTGCATTGATAAAGCATATCAAAAATGTGAGCAAGAGAATAAGAAGAGTTTCAGGAAGAATTATTTTTTCCGTACTGCTGGAAAGTTGTCTGATTCCACAGTCGATGCTTCTGTCTTGGGTCTTGTATGGCCATTTGAGATTGTCAGTGCCAGAGATAAACGAATTACTGATACTGTTCAAGTGATTGAAGACAATCTTGTTCGTGATGGCGGTGTTATGAGATATGAGTGTGACTTGTATGATGGATGGACATATCACACAGAGGATCGGAAAAAAGGTGCAGGCACTTGGCCAATACTTACATTGTTCTTATGTATATACTATGCAAGAAAGGGCGACATGAAAAAGGCAAGAAAGTATTATGACTGGGTTGTTGACAAATTTAATAACTGTATACCTGAACAATACTATACAAATGCTATTCAAGAAGGTGTAAGTCCTATTGCATGGAATCATGCAATGTTCGTGTTTGCAAGCAAGGAACTTGGACTTTTGCCAAAAGATCAATAACATAATAAGAACATTAATAAGAACATTAATAAAAAACTAAAAGACACAACATAACATGCAAGTCAATAAAATGGAAGTTACACCCTGGGATGTAAAAGGCGATCTGAATTATGATAAATTGATGAAGGAATTTGGCATACAAAAACTGCCCCTTCTACCTCCTGAATTTAAGGACAATCTGATGTTCAGAAGGAATATAATCTATGCTCACAGAGATTTTGGCAGAATTCTTGATGCGATCAAGAACAAGATACCTTTTGTCGTAATGACGGGTCTTGTGCCCACTGGAAAATTCCATATTGGCCATATGGCTATTGCAAAACAGATGATATTCTATCAGAAATTAGGTGCAAAGGTCTATCTGTGTATTGCAGATATTGAAGCTTATAATGCAAGAGGCCAAAGCCTTGAAGACAGCAGGAAGATTGCAGAGAATGAATACATCAAAGGTTTCAAGGCGCTCGGACTAAAGAATGAAAATTGTGACTTGTATTTCCAGAGTGAAAGAAGCAAGGATGCAAAAAAAGCTAATGCATACTACCGATTGCAGAATCTTCTGGCCAAACACGCCACTTTCAATGAGTTCAGAGCAGTTTATGGTGAGATAACCCCTGGGAAAATGGTATCTGCATTAATCCAGGCAAGTGATATGTTGCATCCCATGTTGCCTGAGTTTGAAGGATCGGTTCCTGTACTTGTACCTGTAGGTGTTGATCAGGATCCTCATCTAAGACTTGCCAGAGACATGGCTAAACGAATTAAGACTCACAAGTTTATCCAGCTATCCAGTACATACAATAAATTCATGCCTGGATTGAGGGGCGGGAAAATGTCGGGTTCAGATCCCAATTCATTTATTGCGTTATCTGATTCCCCTGCTGATGTCAAGAAAAAAGTGAATAAGTATGCCTTTTCTGGAGGTCGTGCAACTGTTGATGAACATAGGAAACTTGGTGGCGATCCTGATGTGGATGTGAGTTACCAATGGCTTAAATTCTTAGAAGTTGATGATGCAAAGCTCAATAAAGTACATGATGATTACAAGAATGGAAAACTCCTTTCTGGCGAATTAAAAAAAATAATAATAGAAAAAATAGTGACCGCATTCAAGAAGTAACTTTATGTTCATGATGCCTAAGCTTATGTCTTCTGGTTTTGTCATGTATTGCTAGCTCAGCCATATATAACTCCTCTTTTGGATGGCCTATTAATGGACCTTTGGTCATATCTATGACACTGCTTATGAACATCAAAGCAAATATCAATGCAAAAGTAACACCCCACGCAAGGAAAAATGGAGCTATTGCTGTTAATGACAGGACAAAACCAACTATGCTGGTCAACATGAATCCGCTACTCAAAGGAAAGTATTCTGGTTGCATATGCTGTGGGTGGTGTTTTCTCTCTCTTCTTACATGATTGTCTTGTATTCTTAAAATATATGCTTCTATGAATAGTACTGCGAAGAAGAGGCTAAGAAAAAAGCCTCCTGATAGATTTGAATAAATCAGATAAAAACTGCTTACTGCAAATCCTATTATTCCAATAATGACAAGGCCTAAATTGATGTGTCGATATACCATTGAACACCTCCTATATCCTATGGGCCTTACTCCCTTTAAATATTTTTTCCCATAATGGATAATATTTTTAAATACTAACTACTTTTTTTTGATTTGGGGTGATTATAATGAAAAAAGTATTGTTTAGTATCTTTATTATGGTTTTAGTAGGCTGTTTTTTGACTGCTTGCTCTGGAGAGCAGAATTTTGTCTGTCCTGATGGAAGTACTGTTGACGACATTACACAGTGCCAACAGGGGCCTGATGAAACTGGCAGCTCTGGTGAGATGGACAATTCAGAGGACGACGATGCACATGACATTTCAGATGCGACTGGCGAAGGAACAGATCAAGGTGCAGATCCTGGTCCAGATGACGCAGATGACGCAGATGACGCAGGGTTAGATGAGGGATCTGATCAAACTACAGAGACAGATTTGCCAGAAGAAATCACTGTTCTGTTTGAAAAGGCAAGAACCAATACACATAGTATGTGGTATCTGTACAAGGGACCTCCTGACCAGAATGAATTGGTGGAAGTGTTTTTGTTGGATGATGACATGAGAGTTAAACTGCCTGAAGGAAGCAGGGTTGAGGATCTTAATTTTGATACAGTCTACTTTGACATCAACTCAGAACAAGCTGTTGGCTTTTGTGAAAAAGCATTTCATTGGTGTGATGAAGAAGGAGGAAACATAGAGACAACTCCTGATGAGTTTCTTTTTAAGACTCCTTTGGATTGGGTGAATGAAATAACTAATGCACATACCACTGTAGAGATTATGGGAAGTGAAAGTGTTGACAAGAAGACAGCAGTTAAGATTCAATATGCTGTGGAAGGCGTTACACATACTGTCTGGATAGACCAGTTCAGAGGATTGCCTGTGCTTATTCATATTGGAGAGGATACCAAAGGCGTGGATAATCTGATTGTGTATGAATACAAGGATTTGACTGTGAACACATTGGAATATTCAGATGTTCATCATTCCTAATTTTTTTTTATTTTCTTAATCAATAATTTTATATATGGTATCAACTTTACTTTTTTGGGGATGGGATACGTTGAAGTAAAGATTAAGGAAGACATCGCGTTTGTTTCTATTAAGAGACCAAGAGGGAATCTAATAAACCGTACTTTATTGAGAGACTTGAACAAAGCGCTATCAAAAATTGACGTAAGTGTTATTAAAGGTCTGATCATTACAGGTTCAGGAAGTACGTTTAGCAATGGCGGTGACCTAAAAGAAGTGGCTAGACTTACATGTAATAATGCTAAGGATTTTTCTAAACTTGGTCAAGAAACCTTTCTTCAGCTTAGTAGGATAGATAGACCCTGCATTGCTGCGATTAATGGAACTGCCATAGGTCCTGGACTTGAATTGGCATTGGCATGTGATATTCGATTGGCTACACCTAACGCAGTATTTCAGCATCCAGAAAAGGCAATCGGTCTTTATCCTTGCTTTGGTGGCTCAGTAAGATTGACGAAGATTATTGGACGAGCTGCTGCAAATAAGTTAATTAATAGTTCAAGAAGGCTGACCGCAGCAGAAGCGCACCAAGAAGGTTTGATTGATTACATTGTTGACGAGAAAAATCTTTTGTTTGAGGCACAGAGGGCAATACATACAGATGAAGTGTCCAAACCAAAGTTCAGAAAAGAAGATTTTATGGAGGAACGGGAAGCATTTGCTAGATGCTTCTCAGATATTGATTTAAGACGGAAGTTAAGAAAAATTGCAAAGATATGATCGAATTTGCATATATCTTTACAGTTCAAATTCTTCTCTTTTGTTAAGTGCGATTGGGCTTTCGCCTCCGTGCCATGTAAATCTGGGCCTTACTCGAATCGGAAACATTCTCTCATTGCTGTCATCAAGAATGATTGCAGCTCCTTTCTCTCTGGGAAGATCATTTAGGATTTTGTCAAGTCCTGATCTCATATAACTCTGCATAAGTGCGCTCAAAGCATCCGTATCCAGTTTGGCAGTGAGTCTGTGGCTGATTAATGTATCTGATTGAGTCATTACATCTGTATGGATCTTTCCTGGTTGTTGTGTGGCAAGGACTAGGGATATACCTGGTTGTCTACCTTCTCTAAGGATTGTGACAAGGGGTCCTGTGGCTGTTGTTTTGCCTTTATTAGGCATGAACTCGTGTGCTTCATCAATAACAAGCCAAACCATAGGATAATCTTTCTTAGGATTGTCATCTCCAAAATAATTCATTGCTTTGTGCACATCTTTGAACTCTTCAATTTTTCTTTCTTTCATACGTTGGATGAATAGTTTTTCTGCGACAAGGCCTATTACCAGAGACTTAATGCTCCAACCTCCTGTTTGTGTGGCATAAATTGATACATCAAGAACTGTTATCTGGCCGGGTTTGGCTAATTCACTCAAAGGGGTTCCTTCTTTTGAGAAAAGGCCCCATCTGCTGGCATTGTAAAATCTGTTCTTGGCATTTTCTCTGATATTTTTTTCAGTGTCCACATCTGATTCAATTGCTTTTATTATTTCTTCAATAGTATACTCTGTTCCGCTTTCTTGAAGATTAAGAATTATTTTCTCAATAAAAATCGCGGCAGGGTCATTCTTGTCAATTCCAAATGTCAAATTCCAGTCTTCTGCACTCAATTCACGAGGTTTAACAGAGAATGGTTTATCTACAGGAATACCTTCCTTTTTTGCCTGATCAAAATACCCTGAAGGGCAATAGATCACGATATCCTTTCCTTTCGGTTCAAGATCCCACAGTCTGAGCAGATCAGCATCCTTTTTATTAGGGTATTTCATGGTCCAGTAGATGCCCATAGTATCAAGCATAATGATTGAAAGATTTTGCTTTATTTCCTTTGGAAGATCTGCCATGCCTTCTGCAATGACGCCAAGTGTGTAGCTGTTATGAACTATTATATCATTTGCTACAAAATTATGATGCTCAGGAACTGTTAAGTCATAAACTGTAAATTTACCATTTAGTTTCTCAATGTTGCTTATTTCATCCCAAAAAATGTCTGACTCAGCTATTGTTTGAATGTGTTCATTATTATCAAGAAGCGCAATCTGCTGCAGCTTATGCCTTGATGGCGAGTAATTGACACTGGCCCGCAAAGCTTTGGGTGTGGAATATCCCATATGAGACCCAATTTCAGCCCAATTCTTGGGTCTATAGGCCTTCCAAATATCTTTAGGGATTGTGTCCACATTAGGATTTCTCTTTAAAGAATCTGTCTCAAGCAAGGCTTTTCTCTGTAAAACCTCCTTTGTTCCGAAGAATCCAATTTCTTGAAGGAATCTTGTTAGAGATTGGCCTCTTAGCTCCAATTCCTGGGAATGGAATACTTTTTTATTAAGTTTCATGGTTTTTTTTCTTTTTATTGCAACTATCTCAAAACGTAAAAGTAGATGCTGTACTTGAGATATCAGTTTATCTGAAACTGAACAGTATGAGATTCTCCATTGGCCTGTGCTTTTATCCATGTACAATGATCCATCACAGCTAAATAGTCTATTAAGAAATAATGCCACTTGTGTTTTTGGGAGTTTAAAAATTATTTTTGGAATGAATTTTGTATTTGATTTTACAGGGTACAACTTAAGGGTTTCAAGCCATCTTCTAAGAGGATTTTGTTCCTGCTTGAAATATGTTCCAGGACAGAACCTTCCAAGAGCATTTCTTTTTGCCACAACCTTGCCCTTCTTTTTATTGCCAATAATTCTAAAGCAACCAGGTTTTGAGTGTTCCCTTATCTTCAATTCTGAACTGAACTGATGCACAGACTCTTTAAAATCTGAAAGTATGTCTGCATCAGTATTTGAGAAAAGTACAAAACCATTTCCAAGATGACCCTCTGCAATCAAATATGCCAGGAGCTTGATCTCACATTCTCTTTGAGAATGTTCTCCAAAGAGATTCAAGGTTCTAGGTGTTGCAATTCTAGAGCCTACACCAAGGTCTTTAGTTTCTTTCCAACCAGTTACAGTTAGAAGAGGATGCTCTGGTGTCAGTTTTATATTCTTGCCGCTTCTGAGAGTGATTTTCCAGAGTTCATTCACTTCTCGCTTATAAAAATCTGTTTTTTGAGCCTTCTCAAT
>JAHJEM010000108.1 GCA_018825425.1 Nanobdellota archaeon
ATAGAATAACACAAAGTTTTGAGATTAATAAGCTTTTCTCAGAAAAATCGTAATTATTTTCAGAAGAATTGAAACTATTTTCTTTTCACCACCCCATACCAATCCTTAAAAGTCCAGGTATGAAGTATCATACCAATCAATATCCCATAGACAATAGCTGAATAGAATCCAATCAGTAAAAGAATTAATATCAGAATAAGATACCACAACCAATGATGAAAATGTATCTGGTTTCTGCCAATCTTAAATCGTATTGATTTGAAAAGAGACTTGCCACCTGTTTCTTTTGCAGAAACAATCGTGTCCAGAGCATAACCTACAAAAAGGCCAATTATTAACATTATCCAATCCATAATTCATAAATAATCTTTGTATTAAAAAAGGTTTAGATTTTGAAAATATTGACTATATTCCGACGTCCATAGCACAATATATTGACCAACCAATATATTGGTTACTAAATATTTCAATAATAATACTGAATGATTCATTCCAGAATATAATATCTTTGCATTGCATCCTCAGTCAACACATAGACAAATCTTTCATCCATAGCCATGTCAAAGACTTCTTTTGTGCCTTCTCTGAGTCGTGTACTCCCAAGAATATGACCTTTACCTATCAGACTCAGCTTGTTTCCGTGGAGTAATACACCATACTTGTGGTTTGTAGCTGTAATAAGACCTGAAGGATCTGGCACATCAAACAACCTTGCTGCTTTTTTTAAAAGAATGCTTGCATTGCTCTCCAGCCACCAGACATCCCCTCTTACAGAAAGCCCGTATAGGTTGTTGCCATCTGAAAAAGCACCTGCAAGATAACCCAATGGGCAACATACCTGTTCATCTTGGGTAAGTACTCCTCTTTTGCACAACTTATCAAGCAGGTCTTCGTCATCATCACAAAAGCCTTGGCCAAATCTTAATTGTTGTCGTTTGATTCCATCTACCATGACATCCCATGTCATCGGCCCAGAAGATTGATAAAAAACACCAGTTCCACTAGCGGACTCATTGATCTCCGAGTAATTCAACTTGGACTCAATATTAAATTCTTGGTCCAGAACAAGCACTGTCTGATCACTTAACTCAACATACATACGTTCGCCGTCTGTACCCACGTCAAGAATCTCTGGTTTGTAGGCTTTGGAGAAATGCAAATGAACTGCCCTTCGCATCATTGATCTTAGATTACCTTTGTCTAGTTCTGTTCCATGCATTCTATATAAGTATCTATCCTCATTTGCAAAAAAGACTGAGTCATCAATACTGATAAATGGACCTGTAAGACAAGGATCGCAACCCAAGCCAATGGCTTTTTTGCCCCAGAAAGATGGAATCTCAACAGGTTGTTCAACTGTTTTTGCAAGTGAACATAGGTAGATATAATTTGGTGTTGCAATCATCTCCCCGATTCCTGTGTTAACCCTCTCATCGCTGAAATGAATCTCTGGACCATCCATGTGTAAATCATCCAAATGCCAGAATTATTTAAGCCTTGCGGTGGGGTTTAAAAAGGAATGTGAGGTATATTGCAACAACGATGACTCCTGAGAGTATCTGACTCCATAAGCCATATATGATATTTGGAAACAACAGATCAGCATCAAGAATGTTGAAATAATTGGTCAAAATCATTTTCCCATTAATTATTGCATAAGGAATCAGGATAAGCATGTGAATAATGGCCGTAACAAGCATCAGTTTGAGAAGCGCATCCACGTATTTGTTGTTTACAATCTTTATCATTTTATAGGTTGAATAAATTTTTCTTGAAAAGATAAATAACTAATAATCCTAAGAATAGAAGCACACCCACAATCAAGATAATCATCCTCTTCTTTTTTTCTGGTGCATCAAGCTTATTCCAGGATTGCCTATTTGCTTTCCACTTGTCCTTGTTCTTCAGACCAATTATTGCAAAAACCAAACCCATTACAATCAATGCATAATTCTTCAGAGGAATTCCAACTGCAAACCAAGTAATTCCAAGGATATAGTATGTGTAATAGTCAGGAGGTATTGGTTTGGTCTGTTTTTTCCTGAATGCAAAGAATATCACTCCGAACAAGATAATCAGAGCCAGGATGATGAACATTAGTGGTGTGAAGGTCATAATATTTGTTCTTAAGAATAGATATTTATAAATTTTGCTCCTAAAAATTTATTAATAATAGGTAATATCTAAAATAATATGGCAAATAAATGCTTTTTATGTGACGTCAAACAGAATCCTGAGGCAAGTAAGTACTTATGAACAATTGTCCCTATTGCAAGGAATTTGAAAGTAGAGAATTAATTCACAATGGAGAGACCATAAAGCGGATATTGTATGAGACAGACAACTTTGTTGTGTTTCCTGCTTTGGGTTGCTTTATTGAGGGATATCTGCTGATCGCTCCAAAACAGCACTATATCTCTGTTGGGACCATGCCATCCTCTCTAGTGGCTGAAATGGAAGAGATCAAAAACCGCGTCAAGAATATCATAACCCAAGAGTATGGTGAACCAGTAGTATTTGAACATGGACCTTCAGCCCAGATGCTAAAAGGTGTATGCTGCATAGACCATGCCCATCTCCATGTAGTACCATTCAAGATGAACTTGCACGCACATGTTTCAGATCATTTTCAAGGGTCTGAAATATCTGGTTTGGATCAATTGAAAAGCGCAGGACAAAAAGCCTATCTTTTTACAGAAGGCGACAAACAACATGTTTTCCTTCTAGATGCAGCCATCCCAACGCAATTGATAAGAAAAATAATTGCCAAAGAAGCAGGTATTACAGAGAAGTGGGATTGGAGAACATATCCTGAGATTGAGAATCTTAAGAAGACAATCACAAACTTAAAAAGAAAGTTCTAAGTTTTTATTCTGTACTTTCAATATTATACTCCTCATTATTCTCCATCCTGCATTGCTCGTACAGGACCGACTGTTTCAATCGTCAGCTTATCACGCAGCCCACAATTTGTAGCCTCAACTGCATCCCTTACTCTTCCAAGAAGCACATCATCAAGGTTAGCTAGACTCAATGCATTTGCACATCTTATGTCCACAAAACTTGGATGTTCATGATCATAAGGCCTTGCACCACGCTCAACAGGCATTGGCGCCATATGGATGCCTAGATCCTTTAGAAGTGCTGTTGCAAGAGGGTAATTATCCGCTATGTTGTAGTTTAAAAATATTGATTCATACATTGTGAAATTGTGAAACCATAAGTGGTTCTTTAATTTTTGTGTTCTGGAGACAATAATCTGGCCGCACCAATCCTGCACCGAATTTCTTTCGGTCATCGCCGATCTGTTTGACACAATCAGGTCTTGTAATGAGTGAATAGATCTCTTGTGCATTCAGGTGTGGTGCTCCTGACTTGACCAAGGCCAAGCTTCCTGCGACATGAGGAGACGCCATGCTTGTTCCGCTCATCTCAGTGTAACCTCCTGGAATACAAGAATAAATGGTATCTCCAGGCGCAGAAAGATCATTCCGGTCATTTACATTACTAAAATTTATCCAATTATTAAACCGATCAACTGCTGCAACACCCAGCACCCCGTGATACGCACCAGGAAAAGAGTATCCATCCTGTAAACCCTCATTTCCTGCAGCTGCAGCAATCATTACATTCCGGTTATATGCTTCCATACATAACCTTTCAAATGCTCCGACATAAGACGGACCTCCAAGACTCATATTAACCACATCAACTTGACGAAGTATGCAATTCTCAAGCGCATGCATGACATTCGCAAGGCTTCCAACACCCCTACTATTCAATACAACAAATGCCCTTAGGCTTGTGCCTGGAGCGACCCCCACCCTTGTACCTGCAACTGTTCCTGCAACATGGGTTCCATGCATTGCCTTGTCCATGATTTCATTGTTATTATCAACATAGTTCCACCCACGATCCCTGTTAGGAAACTTTCTTCTTAGTTCTGGATGTTTGTAGTCAACTCCAGTATCAATAATACCTACGACTGTCCCTTCTCCAAGGGTGATTTCCTGTGCGCTGAATGCACCTATGTTGTGAAGATTCCACAGGGCCATGATATTATTGTCAGTTAATGTGTGTTCAGGTAGATACACTGGTTTTGATTCGACTAATTCATCATGAGAACCTAACCAATCAAACCTCTCTCTTTGGATCCTGCCCATTATCTCAGATTCCTCTCTCCAATCAACATCCAAGGTCATGTAATCAATGGTCTCGAATGCTTGCGCACGACTTTGAAACATGTCACTGAGTTCTTTGGCTGCCTCTTGTCGAAATGCTACAATGTCTGATGTGTTAGCTTGAGCAATAGGTATTAGGATCTGTCCCGGATTATCATTGAAATATGAATGAGTGTGTTCCAAGAATAGTTCTTCAAGGCTCGGATCTGGATTGATTGGTTCAGATTTAGACGAATATGTTTGTTTTGACTCATGGTAATCTATTATCTTGTCCAGTTCAAGCAAGATATCTTGCTTCATTCCAGGAAAATAGAGTTCATCATCAAGTTTAGAGGAAAATCCTTTGGACCATGGAGAGAATTCCATTCGAGCGATCCTACGCCTTTCACTTCTTATTCGCGAGATTAAGGATTTTGAAAGAAATGATACATGCTCGTCTGAGTGTGTTGCCTGCAATTGATATTGGAGACCCTGCAGTTGCCTGACGTCCTCAATCGCACTTTCATAATCATAAGGGAAAGGCAACCCTGATGAGAAAAGGACATGCATTTGGTTGAGCAAATCAATGTTTTTCATGTCCCACAGTATGGAATATCTTTGATATAGGTTTTATTGTCGAAAAATCGGATAAGTGGTCTACTTGTTTGAAAAAACAGGCAGAATTATTGAAATATTTTCATGATTATGTATTATTTTGTAAATGATTTCCAATCATTCCAGGCATATTAGAAATAGCAATATTCCTATAAATTTGTGAACAAGTTTTTAAATATAATAAGAATACTATGATAAATTGAATATGCATTCTATCTCAAAAGAGAGCAGCATTACATTGGTTGAATTGCCACCGACCCAATTTGGAATATATAATGGCGACCCTGGTTATGATGTTTATAGTCAATTTGGACTACCTGCAAGAGCAATCCATGCTTTGGAAGGAGTCCTTAGAGCAGAAGGGTATACAAATGTCCTATCAATAAATCCGAATTATCATGGCAAGAGAGGAAGACTCACTCCTGAAAATGAAGAACGCATATTTACCTCAGATGTTCTGGGCATTTCAGCAATTTCTCGCACATCACCTCAGTCAATGGAACTTGCTCGAAGATATAAAAAGCAAAATCCAAGAGGTTATGCTATTGCAGGCGGATTTGATCCAACTTTCCGATTTCAAGATTGGCTTGCAGATGGAGGAACAGATGTTGTTGTTCTAAGAGAAGGTGAGAGAACTCTTGTGGATCTTTTGGAGAAATTGGGAAGCCACAATCTTGATGATGTCAATGGCATAGCGTACAGAAGAAATGGCAGTATAAGAGTGACTGATCCAAGAGCTCTTATGACAAGTGAAGAATTAGCAGAGCTTCCTCACCCTTATTATGATGAGAAGACGAGAAGAAAAGTCAATGTTGCTATGATGGAAGCATCTAGAGGATGTCCTCACAATTGTGATTTTTGCACAGTTACACAATTTTATGGACGTGCAACCAGACGAAAACCAGCAGAGTATGTAGCAACAGGTCTTGATCAGATAAAAAAAATGGGACGCGAACTTTTTTTTGTGGATGATGAGTTTACAATGTCTCCGAAACACACACTAAATCTTCTTGAACAGATAATCAATAGAGATCTCCGAAGGACTGCTTCTGCTCAAGTAACTGTAAAAGCTGCAAAAAATCCTGAATTAATCAAGTACCTAAAAAGAGCAGGCATCGAAATACTCCAGATAGGAATTGAATCTATTGATGATGAAACTCTTGCAAGTTATGGAAAACCAAATACTGCCGCACAAAACAAAGAGGCTATCGAAATCCTTCGGGATGCTGGTTTCTGGATACATGGTATGCTTATGCCAGGTGGTGATGGTGATACTATTGACAAATTGTGGAGTATGTTTGAGTGGGCAACAAATTCTCTTGATAGCATCCAACTTACACCACCTGTCCCTTTTGTTGGGACCAGAATGAACCAAACCATGAGAGAGCAGGGCAGAATCCTATCTGATGAAGCATATCTTTATGATGGACATAGCGTCCTCGTAAGACCAAAGAATATAACTCCTTTTGAGCTTCAGAATACCATATGTCAAATGTATGAGAAGTTCTATTCATTAAAGCAAGGTGCTAGGCGTTTCCTGTCTTCTCCCAAAAAAATTCTACAAGCAGGGATTATGTTTCAGCTATTAGGAAGGGGACTTAAAGACAAGGTTCTATACAGTCCGCAAGCGATAGCACACCTGGAGTTCTTGAAGGGTGTGAGTTAGAATTATTCCTTTCAGAATAAAAACATCAGATAATTATATAAATAGAGTCCAAGCGCATTCTTATTGGTGAATCGAAGCAACAGAGATAACAAATAATCCTAAAAATGAATTCCTTAAAAGACTAAAGGATCAGGTGCTTGTTCTAGATGGTGCCATGGGTACTGAACTCCAGAAAAGAGGACATGCCAATGGATGCTTTGAAGGTTTGAACATGAGTGATCCTGAACTTATCAAGAGTATTCATAGATCATATGCTCAGGCAGGTGCAGATGTTATTGAGACCAATACTTTTGGAGCTAGTGCCCTTAAGCTTTGGGATTATGATCTGCGTCATAAGGTTAAGGAAATCAATGAAGCAGGAGTCAGGATTGCAAGAGAAGCCGCACCTAATTGTTTTATTGCAGGAGTGATTGGCCCTCTAGGGGATCTGATCCACCCACTAGGACAATTGACTTTTGATAAAGCTTATGAAGCTTTCAAAGAACAGGCATCTTCACTAAAAGATGCAGATTTTATTGTAATCCAGACTTTCTTTGATATCAAAGAGCTACGAGCAGCACTTATTGCGGTTAAAGAAGTATTCTCTGGCCCAATCGTGACATCCATGACCTTCTCGCAAGGACGAACAACTACTGGAACAGATGTTGAGACATATGTAACAGTTGCAGAAAGCCTAGGTGCAAACGTGATCGGAACCAATTGTTCTGATGGACCTGAAGGCATGTATAAAACTATAATGAAACTTGCCAAGTTCAGTAGCAAGCCCATCTGGGCAGAACCCAATGCAGGAATTCCAAAGATCATTGACGGAAAAACCATCTGGTCTTATCCACCTAAGAGATTCGGCGAGTATGCCAAGAAGTTTGTAAGGCTGGGTTCAAGTATTGTTGGTGGTTGCTGTGGTACAGACACCTCTTTTGTAAATGCTACTGTGCACGCAGTTAGAGGAATGAAACCCCTTGCTAGGCATCTCAAAAAACAGACCAAAGTAAGCTCAAGGACACGAACCATTACAATAAAACCAACCCTTATCGTGGGTGAGAGAATCAATCCAACCAACAAGAAGGAATTTCAGCAGGAGTTGAAATCAGGCAAGATGGATTATGTCAGGATGCAAGCTCAAGAACAGACATCTCAAGGCGCCCACTTGCTGGATATCAATGTTGGTGTTCCTGCACTTGATGAGATCAATACACTTACAAAAGCTCTTGAGACTGTCCAGGGAACCACGGATTTGCCATTGGTCATTGATACTTCAGACAAGAAGGCTTTGGAATCAGCCCTAAGGACAACTAATGGCAAGCCAATAATAAATTCAGTCAATGGAAAGACCTTGGATATTCTTCCTCTAGCTAAGAAGTATGGGGCAGCGATCATTGTGCTCTGTTTGGATGAGCGCGGCATACCCAAAACCAAAGAGCAAAGAATAAACATCGGGATGAAGATAATCAATAGTGCTATTGATATCGGAATCCCAAAAGAAGACATTATTGTTGATCCACTTGTGCTCACCCTTGCAACCAATCCTGAGAATGAGAAAATCATCCTTGAAAGTGTAAAGGAATTCAAGGCAAAAGGTTACAAGACCATACTTGGGATAAGCAACATATCTCATGGTCTTCCGAATAGAGCAAGTATTAATGCACAATTCTTCCAAAAGGCTTCCACAAGTGGATTGGATCTGGCCATAATTAATCCAGATGACACAAAATTTGTAGGAAACATAGAGATCAAGAGTGAATTTGAACAAAAAGAACTTGATAAGAATGCTCCTGTTGAAAAACAATTGTATCAATCAATCATTCAAGGCAATAAAGATAGCATTCTGGAAATAATCAATGATTGCTTGACAACCATGAGTGCATTGCAAGTCAACAATATCATGGTTGATGCTCTAAGCGAAGTCGGTAGACGGTTCAATTGCAAAGAATACTTCCTGCCTCAAGTGCTTGCATCTGCAGAAGCAACCAAGATCGCTTTTAGCAGATTAAAAAAAGAACTCATCAAAGCAGGTGGCGAGAGCCGGGGAAAAATCATGTTTGCAACTGTTGAAAATGATGTCCACGATATTGGAAAGAATATCGTGATTGCATTACTGGAAAGCAATAATTATCAGGTAATTGACTTAGGCACAAGTGTTCCTTCAAAAAAGATTGTTGAGGAAGTGGTTAAAGGCAAACCGGATATAATTGCACTCAGTGCTCTGATGACTACAACAGTAATTGAGATGGAAAAGGTTATAAAAGAATTGAGACAAAAAGGTATTGATGTCCCTGTAATAGTGGGTGGTGCTGTAGTAGATAAAGATTATGCAGGACAGATCAAGGCAGAATATTCAAAAGATGCGCTTAGCGCTGTAAAAAAAATTAATGATATTATACAATGGAGCAGACAAAAAAAATCACTGACATCCTAAAAAGTAAACAATTCACAATTTCTGTAGAACTAGTTCCTCCTAGAAACGGAACAGATCCAGATTCTCTCATGTCAAAGATTGAGAGATTGAATGGTAAAGTTGATTTCATTAGCGTTACCAAGGGAGCTGGCGGAAGCATGAGAGGCGGAACAATTCCTATCTCTTATTTTGCTCAGCAAAATCATAAGATGACTGCTCTTGCACATTTCGTGTGTAGGGAAAGAACAAGTGCTGAGATTGAAAATGAACTAATGGACTTGTACTGGTTCAAGATAAAAAATGTTTTGGCCTTGAGAGGAGATCCACCAGCTGGTGCAAAAGATGAAGAATGGGATGGTGATTACAAGTATGCATACAGACTTGCAAATCAGATCAATAATATGAATCAAGGAAAATATATTCCTCGAAAGAATTTTGACAAAGGAGAGTTTCGTGAGGGATTCGCTACAGACTTCTGCATTTTAGTCGCCGGTCATCCAGAAGATCCGATTGATAAGGAAGTAGAACATATGAAATGCAAGATTGAATCAGGCGCCTCTGTGATTATCACTCAGATGATATTTTCTTTTGATGAATACAAGAATTATGTCGAGGGTTTGGGAAAAGCAGGGATTGATTTGCCTGTAATTGCAGGTATTCGACCACTACTCACTTACAAGGATATTGAATCTTGTGAAAAGTTCTTTGGTTTAAAAGTGTGTGATGAGTTGAAGAGTTTGTTGAAAGATAAGACTGCTGCAGAGGCTCGGAAAGCAGGGATTAGGTATACAGTTGATCTGATTAAAAAGTTAAAGGGATTTGGCGCTCCAGGCGTTCACTTGTTTGTATTGAATGATGTGGATTTGGTTAGCGAGTTGATTGAACCATTAGAAAAAGAAGTACAATAATGATGCTCCTCCGAACACGAAACCGTAAATCAGGTTTGCAAAGTATGCCAAGGTAACAAATAGGATAACTCTTCCTACCTGTATGGTGATTTCTCTGAATACAATGGCTTTTATCAGGCCTAATCTGTCTGCTTTGTCGTAGGATATGGCATTGAAAGGGACATGGATCATGGTCTGGACTATTCCTGCTACTGAATCTATCATGAATACTTGAAGGGTTGTCTTGACTATGGTCCGAAATATCCAGACCACCGCATTTAGGACTGATCCGATGCGCAACAGGATCCTGCGATTGACATCAGTATATCTTCCTACAACAAGTGAAGCGATTATGGAAAAGAGAATTGTTAGAGAGGATACAAATCCAAGGGTTGCAAAGTTCTTAAGCACTGTGAAGTATATGAATACAGGCCAGACAACCATCTGCATTCCTGTCTCGATTCCACAACCGATGTATGTAATGCCATCCTTAACACTTTGTCCTTTCAAGAGCTTGTGAACCCTAAAATGAATTGGATCATGCACTTCCTTTGACATGAACAAAGGTATTGCTGACGCAAAGAATAATGCAGCGACATACAAGAACAAAGGTTTGAAACCTGCAACTGTAAGTAACAATCCCCCTAGGAAAGGTCCTGCTACCTGAACAATTTGACTTATCACTCTTGCAAATCCCACTTCGCTACCTCTCATCTTCTTGTCACTGAATTTTACAAGGTTCAGATGGTATGCAGTCCAGTACAGTGAATTCTGAAATCCAAATATGACTGCAATCAATCCCAGACTCCAATTGAATTGTGGAAGAGTATACAGCATGAAATAGAACAACATGGAAAATGGCAGGCTGAGCAATATCGTATGCTTGAATCCAAACCTTGAAGCCACTTTTCCAGAGGCTAAAACAAACGCTGCATGGCAGAAGTTCATCAAGGCATAGAAGAACAAAACAGTGAACAATGAATATCCGATGTTCAGGAGATATATAGGGATAAATATATGGATCATGCTCCTAGCAAGAGATCTTATGGCAATAGACATATACATCTCTCCAAGTTGCTTATTCTTTATGAGATTGAATAAGTGCATATTTGGTCATCTTTTTGGGGCTTTTTAAAGGTTTTTGTTGTTTTTGCCATATTCCACAATATTTTTATACACGTGGCTGCTCTGAAATATTATGAAACTCTCCATTTTCGATTATCCCTTGCCCAGAAACCTTATTGCTCATAGTCCAAGCCAGAAACGCGATCATTCCAGACTCATGGTTGTTGGAGAAGAGATTGAGCACAAGACGTTCTCAGATATTATTGATTACTTGGAAAAGGATGATGTTTTGGTTGTCAATGAGGCAAGAGTAATGAGTGCGCGCATTGATGGCAAGAAAAGTACAGGCGGACCAATTCAAGTGATATTACTTCCTGATGCAACTGAGAAAACAAGTGAAGGATGGGACTGCTGGTGTAAGATTAAGGGAAGAAATCCTAGAGTAGGAACTCACCTGATTTTTAATAAAGAATTATCAGGGTATGTGATTGAACAGACTGAAGACAGTTTTCTCGTCACTTTTCGCAAGGATCCATTTGTTGCTGCAAGAAAGATAGGTAAACTTCCAATACCTTGGTACATAAAAAAACAGCTTGAGAGTGAAGAACGATATCAGACAGTGTATTCACATGAGAAAAAGGCCAAAAGTTTAGCTGCGCCTACCGCAGGATTACATTTCACTTCTGGATTGCTCAAGAGACTCGAGAAAAAGGGCGTGAGAATAGCAAAAATTTGCTTGCATATAAGTTTTGATACGTTTTTGCCCATCAAGACTGAGAATATTTTTGATCATAAGATGCATTCTGAAGAGTTTGAGATAGATTCTAAGAGTGCCAAGCTTATCAATTCCTGCAAAGGCAGGCTTTTTTGTGTTGGAACCACAAGCTTGCGCGCACTTGAGAGTTCATGTGGAAAAGATTGCAAGGTTGTGGCTGGAAAGACAAGCACCAGAATCTATATTCACCCACAGTATAGGTTCAGAAGCAAAGTGTATGGTTTGATCACTAATTTTCATCTGCCCAAAAGCAGTTTGTTTGTTTTGGTGTGTGGATTTGCTGGCACAAAGAAGATTCATGCAGCCTATAAAACTGCTATTGACATGAAATATAGATTCTATAGTTTTGGAGATGCTATGCTGTTGTTTCGAAGCTAATCTGAGCGTTCTTGTTCTGCTCTAGCAATAACATCTTGCATAATCGGGCCATATTCTGCATCAAGCGCTCCATAGTTATCGAAAAATCTTAGCTCTGTAGCACCGGGAAATCCTGGTTTATCAGCACCTATCTGAACTCTAGGAGTTACGTCCTTTGGTATAGGCCCTGCCTCAACAAGATTTCCAAGTTCGTCTCTAACCTCTGTTCCTTTAACTACTCTTAGAACTCCATCAATACCTGCTGAATAAGTTTTGCTATCACCCCAACCCGCAAAATATTCACGTCGTTCTCTTCCATTGCCACCAATTTCTGGTCCGCTTCCACCTTCACAATCTGCCATTAATTATCACCCAGCAACAAGAAGAATAATTGGATATATACTACTTTTCATGGCTTTAAATTAGGATTAATGTTCTTTATGCATGGAGAATTTGCAACCACAATAACTCTGCCTATAAATATCATGCTTCTTGGAAAGATTAGTACTCTTCTTGAATCCATCTTCCTTTTTAAGGTCTGCTTGGATGAATTCAATTCCCACATTCTCTGCTATCTCTTGGCCTAACTTGTTTATGATCTTGGAATTCTTATGCGGACTTATGGTAAGTGTTGTTGAGAAACAATCGTATCCTTTTATTAGTGCTTCTTGTGCTGTTCTCTGTAGCCTGAATTGGTAGCACATAACACACCGCACTCCACCCTCTTTTTCATGCTCAAACCCCTTTATGAAAGCCAGCCAGTTGTCATTATCATATTCTCCAGAAAAGTATAGAATTTTCTTGAATTTTCCATACTTTTCCATAGCTTGCTTTCTTTTTTCATATTCCTTTTTTGGCATGATGCAAGGATTGTAGAAGAACAATGTCACTTCATACTCTTTCTGAAAGTGATCTATTGAATGTGTAGCACAGGGGCCACAGCATGTGTGAAGTAGTAGCTTTTTCATATAATCCTAATAGAATGCCTGTTTTTATAAAGATTTGGGGCTGTTAGGTGTCTTAGACCCATCATTTCTAGAAAGCTTTATAAACCCTTTAGAACCCCTGTGGCGTAGATGAAAAGAAGTTCAAGACGTTGGAAAAAAAAGGGACAGATGCGCTGGAAGTGGCAGAGAAAGCGAATGAAGAAGGAAAAGCGCAAACGAAGCAAGAAATAGTTCTAGCTATACATTATCCAAATCATCAAGAGTGGTACTATTAACGCAAAAGTTATCAGGAAAGCGATTTCCCAAGGCCTTATGGCCTTGAATCCTTTCTTGAAATGAGCAAAATAATTCTTGTAATGTTTCCTGTTGATAAGCATCTTTACAAACAGATATGCAAATATACCTAGCACTATTACCCAGAATATTATCTCATTTGTAGGATTCGTGACATGCAAATATATCTGTAGAATTATGATTACATTATAGAATAGATGAAGCATAATGGAGAGCCAGATGTTCTTGGTAAGTTCATAGCAAGCTACAAGTATGAATGATCCTATCAGAACAGACGCAGTCTGCATCCAGGTATGCCCTGTTGGAGAAGGAAAATAATGTGCTATTGCAAACGCAGTGGAGAGCCCAACTGCCATCCACCAAAAACCATACTTATGCAACTTGTTCTGGAATATTGCTCGCACAACCAACTCTTCTTTTATCACAAAGAAGGGCATAATGAGTGCAAAAATCATGAAGCCTGTAAATGTATCAAGCCCGGATCTGCTTGCATACCAGGCATCAAAGCCAGGATCCACCACTCTTGCAAGAAATGCCAATGGCATAACCAGAAACAAGAACCATATCATGAGCTTGAATTGTTTGTAATTGAATTTCTTGAATCCATAGTGAGAGAATGGTTTCTTATCAATGAGTTTAATAATCAAGAATATAATTGCAAACAACAACATTATGTAGAATGATGTTATGTTGACATTGCCAATCATTCTAGGAAAATATTGTCCGATGTAACGCCATAATACACTAATCCCATACACAAAAAGAATGTATGTAGCTATGATTGTGATTTTGTCCTTCATTTTAAGAGATACTGTTTGTATTGGTTAAGCCCTATTAGTGCTCTGAAGGTTGTGAAGACTTGTACATAATTATCCCCGGCCTCCGCAGTCATCCTCCAGTGCCCTTCAGGTCTCTGGTTACCAAGAACCTTTATTGTTAATTCTTTCATGGTCTCAGGATTATCATAATTTGAGTACACCATGACATCAAGCAAGTTTCCTGTCATGAGACTATTACCTTGGAGGTTCTTTTGGCTAAAATAGCTTATGAAATCACTGTAACCAAGCTTTTCCTGCTTGAAAGTCGTATCATCATATTTGCGTTCCCAATCCTCTAGAACATATAGCATATGATATATCACTGAAAGTTTGTCCATGTCACTGATATCAGGATGATTCTTGAATGCTGTCGTATCATCCACAAGCCTGTAAATTACTGCCTTTGTCAATTGCTTATCAATATCTGTCTTGATGAACAATCGGGCGCACCAGGACTCATCTGCAACATTTCGCCAGATATCTGTCTGGAATGCATTGGGTTCCATCCAATCAGCTACATCCACGTAACTTTTGACAACCTCTGCCATATTATGGTTATTCTCAAGAAAGCCCAGGATACAATATGTGTCTAGGGCGATACCCCCTTGGACTTGGCTTTTTTTAGTGTTGTAAATGGTTTCAGCCTCCCATTTCTTTGCAAGTGAAGACAGAATTGCATGTGCATCATCCACTTGGTTCTGGATTAGGGTGGTGTCTGTAACTTCCTCAAGGAAATACACGTCAAAGTAAGCATCAAGAAGCCTGTAAGTTACATTGCAGGGAGTTGGCAGAGGACATTCAAGACTCTCTCCACCATAAACAAATGTCAGGTACTCATCATTATATTGATACTCATTGTAGTTTGCAGCTAAATACAATAGGCCGCTTTCTGTTGCCGCATCAATTCTTGAGATGATCTGCGCATTCTCTACAGGAATAGTCTGAGAACAAGCAGTCAATAGTAATGCTAATAATATTAGGAGTCTTTTCATTCATCCACCCAATAATAATCATTTGGGGAGGTATTTAAATGTTTTGGCTTAAGATGAAAAATTAATTGAGGCTAATGAATTTTCGCGTATTTGAATTTGTCAAGATCCTTTTCAATATCTTGATATGATTTCCCGCACACCATCCCGCCAGCTATGAACTTCTCTTTGGTCACATCTACTAGACAGAAATCTGGCATCTGAAATTGTGCTTTGTCTTCTCTTGTCTCAAATTCGAAATCTACTACTACAAGTCCTTTGAGTGCCCCTTGGAATACATCAATCTCTGCAGTTCTTCCTTTGTATGGATAGATGTATCTGAACTTATGCACTTTTTTCCCGTCAATTTGGGAAAGAGAATTGAATTCGTCTTCTCTTAAAGGAATTGTGTGCTCATTTTGCTCGGATGCATCGTCTGCTATAGGTTCTTTCTTTGTGATTTCACACTTTTCTCCGTTTTTTCGGATTCTTAGGGTAGGATGCTCATGTTCTTTAGGTATGTAGATGTCAATCATCTCTGTGTATTTGCATTTTTCTAGTCCAACTGGTAAGTGTTTTGCAAGAAATGTTCGTTCGAGTTCTATCATGTGTTAATGAAATTGGAGAAGTATAAAAAGTTGATTATTTTTTTCTCTTCCTTCTCTTTATCTTGACTTTTGGATGTCCTTCCTTCTTGTATAGCCAGTAAGAATATAACACAAAGAAGGCAGCATTTAATAGTACTGCAATCAGTAACAGCCAGATCACATAATCAGGAAAAAGAAGACCTATTAGGAGAGCAAATGGGATAAGTCTAAATACAAAACTGCCCACTTGATGTGTTTTGTCCCAAACGTTTTCTGAGGCCAAAGTCCAAGGGGTACGGATTCCGATGAAATAATTCCTCTTGCAGTATTTTAGTATGTATCCAATAAGATAGAAAAGTGCTGCAATGAGAGGAACTATGTAATAATTGAATGGGAATGGCATGATTGCATAGATTACAGTTCCAATGTATAGTAGAACCAGGAAGGTGATAAAACCTGTTATGAAATATTCATAATACTTCTTGAATGCATTGATATTATATACGCTAATTCTTGGAATGTAATAGAATAATATGAATAATCCTAGTGAGATTATTGGCAAGAGGAATAATCCGATGAACCTTGATGAGTATCCGTCTGCATCTCCTTGGGAATTCCAATGAGTAGGCATCTCATCTGGCATATCTGAATACATGAATATTCCTATTGCAAACATCAATAATATTAGGATTATCTGGATTGCTTTCATGTTGATAGTGTTCTGGGATTGGGGATTTATATAGTTTTTGGAGGAATAAGCATTTTTGGTAGCGAACTAAAAATTAGAATAACAAGAGCATTAGTAGTACGTGCCACGCTAACGCGTGGGTCAAGCCACGCCTTTGGCGTGCAATAATCTGCCAAGGGCAGGAAATAATCTGGGCTTTAAGCCCGGCCCTGCCTCGTCCGAAGGACGAGTCTTTTATTGCTGTTATCTTACATGGTTTTCTAGGACCAGAACTGGATTCATTAAATCAAATCAATTGAATAATTATGCATTAAGACAACCTTTAAATATACTGCAACAATTATAAAACCATGATAGAACTTTTCGATAAACTCGAGCATTTGACCATTGATGACCTTAAGCATAAGAAATCTGTGCTATTGGATACTTGTTTCTTTGTATACATGCTTGAAAGAGATAACCAGAAAAGAGTCTTGGATATGTGTAAGGATTTTGATGTGGCTTTGACTTCTTTCAATGTTGCAGAGTTTGATCACATAAAGCACAAGATTGACGAGAGTGTCCGTGAAAAGGCAAGAAGGTTCTTAAAAAAGAGTCCTGATATATCTGTTGTGGACATACCTGTGTTTCCTGGAAACCGAAAGGCAGAAGAGGCGTATGTTCGAACAGTTGATGAGAAGATTCTAGATGATGTGGATGATCCAAGTGATGCCGTTCTCATTGCTTGTGCAATTCAGACAGACTCTCATGTTCTTACACGGGATAAACACCATCTTTTCACAGCAAAACTTGATAATTACATCCAAAAATACAATATTAGTGTGTACAATCATATTCCAGAGTTGATGAAAAATGAAAATTAAGGAAAAAAAGGACAGGGTTGATGAGAAGAATGATGTCATCAGCGATGAATTGCTCAATAAGTATTTTGAGATTACTGGCGAAGCCCTTGTAAAAGCAAAAAAAGCTATCAGAGAAGAATCCCAAGAGAAGCAAGCTGAGATTTGCATTGACATGGCAGAACGATACTTTTCAGATGCTCATCATTTTAGAGAACATGGAGAATATACTCTTGCGTTTGGTGCCTTGAACTATGCCCATGGCTGGCTTGATTGTGGAGCTAGATTAGGCTTCTATAAGGTAAATGATTCCAGATTGTTTACTGTTGACTAGAAATTTATCTCTTGTATCGAACTTGTTCCATCTCACGTCTTATGAGTTTTAGTTCTTCGTGCTGATTGTGATTTATCTCTTTCATGAGCGTGCTTTCTTCTTTTAGATAAGTGATCTCTTCCTTTATCAATTTCAAAGTATCCACTTGCTGTCTCATGATGACAGACAATTCTTCTTTTACATCTTCAGCTGTTGCCAATAAGACTACACATATTATCAATAGCAGCCAAAGAAATACAGCAGAAACAAGGCCCCACATCTCTGACATGCCTGAAATATACACGCTGTTAATGAAGTGGAATCCTAGAAGGATAACTCCTAGTCCTATAATTAACAATATCTTTTCAAAGAATGTAGACCGCCTCCTATCTCCCTGCTTAAACATGCATATAGTTTAGTTGGTTTGCTATAAAAACATTTGTTACAACTTCAAAGTGTTTAGTAAAGAATTCCAATGACCATACGTCTGACCTGGTCAAATCTTACACGTTCAGGATCTGGATTAGGATTGTTGTCTCCTTTCATGATAAGGTATTCTCCTTTCTCATCCACACCTTTGTAGATCACTCTGTGGATTATGGTTCCGTCAACCATGCTTGATTTGTAGCTCACAATGTCTCCAACCTCAATCTCATCCAGGCTTTTGGGCACAATTTCAATTGCATTGTGTCCTATATCTAGGACAGGATCCATGCTGTTGGTGTCTGAGAATGAGGCCCATTCCGGGTTGTCTACATTGATTATGACCTTATTCTTATAGATCCAGATATCCTCTTCAGGGATATGGTCTTGAGGACTAGGTATTTCCTCGATTACACCCATTCCTGTGGGCATTGCAAGGCTTCCTGTGGCTGATTCTGCATATAACAGAGTCGCAAGGCTACCTAGAAGAAATGCGAATAGGAATATGAATGTTGATTTTATCATTTTGCCCCTAAATTAGCATTATTATGGTAGAACTAGTATATAAACCTTTCGATTTATAGCCACTTATAAGTAGTAAAAAATAAAAAAAGGAAAACAATTCATTTCTTCTTCATGGCCATTTCAACGATCATATAAATCGCAGCTATTCCGACCAGGATATATACTATGTCCCTAAGGATAGGGATGCTTCCAAGAAGCGTATCTACCAGGTCAAACTTAAATGCTCCAATCAAGCCCCAATTAAGGCCACCAATAATCAACAAAATCATAGCTACCAGATTAATAGGTTTCTTATTCATATTTAATCACCTCCAGAACCACAAATAGCAGCTCTGATTTATAAATATTTACATTATTGAAAGAATAATTGGAGGAAATATGCTCACAGCATATCCTCTTCAATGTTGATAAGGTGAAATGCCTCCTTGGCATTCTCAAGCAATAGACCTTCCTTATCTGTTGGAATTAGGGCTCCTGAGGCACTCCTGTGCCCTCCTGCTTCCAAACCCATGCCTTTGGTGAGGTCAAGAACCAGTTTTCTAAGGTTATACTTGCCAGATCCTGCCACTCTAAGGCTCACTTTTGTGGTGTCATCCAAATTCTGGGCCAAACCCAGGACAAACGTATCATCTGGCACATGGCCAGATCTTACCAATACAGAGGCTATAGTACCAATCATAGAGCTAGGAATCCTATCTTTGGCATTTATAAGCAGGCAATTATCTCTCTCAATCACATATTTTGAGGTCTTAGATTCTCGTTCCCTACTAATCCAATTCAAAGCCTCAACTATTTCCCGCTTGTACTTAGTTAAGATTAATTTACCTTTTTCCATCATCAACTTATCCCCTAAGCAAATACCTATTCCCACACTTGCTTTGTTTAACCTTCCGCATGCATTCAGTACAACACTAAATTCTCTGGCATCAGAGTATACACCATCATTATTAGGAAGCTTGTATATCCTGGTGTAAATATCTAAAGGATCAACTTCACTCAATCTTGCCTTAACAATACCTGAAATAAGTTGCTTTTTTTCCTCGGAAGACAAGTCTTTGATGAATTTCCAGCTGTTATTGACTCTAGGTTCAATTCCAATATTCCTAAGAAAACCTAATGCTTCTCGTTCATTCCCACTCACACCAGGTATGTAGAGTTCTGAAGAATATGCAAGAAGCTTATGCAGAGGTCTTGACTGAATCCCAAAAAATCTCACACCTCTTGTAAGCTCAATAAGTTTTTGCGTTTCAGCGATTTTTAGAATTTCTTTGTTTAATCCTTTGAACTCATCATTCGCTTGGAAGTCTCCGATCGCTCCGACCAATGCAACATGTGCCATGTCTTGATTCTTTTGGTCCACTGCTTGTGCAAGTAAAAACGCGATACCACTACTACTTATCTCGCTACCCCCATCAACATTGAACTCATGTGGATTGACATAGTGTATATTCTCTGGCGGTTTTTGCAAATGGATGTGATGATCAAGAACAAAAACAGGCAAGGTAAATCTTTTTCTAATCTCTTCAAGATGCGAGGATCCAAAATCAGAAAAAATACAACAAGTATCCTTAGGCAAGCTCTTTAGACGACTGCTTGTCAGTTGAGGATACATGCTTGCAGAGTATTGGATACCCATTCGAGTCAGCATACGTACAAGGATGGCTCCCGCACAGACACCATCACTATCTAGATGACTAAGGATACGTACAGGACCCTTCACCTCTTTTAGCGCATCAGCGCATTTCTGGATCCTGTCCTTGAATTCATCTAGATGCTTCATCCTAGATAGATCCGTGCCCTGCTTGGATCATACTTCCAATCTGCAGGTAGTATCTTTTGTTTCTTGTAATATTTGACTAGTCTGTTTATCTTGTTATCTGTTAGTGTAAGTCCTAACCTTGCTGGTTGATCATGCTTGTTTGCTTCCAAGTGTTTTCTTATAGCAAGGCTTCTTTGTATCAGTGCTAGAAGAGCTTCAGGAATATCTTTTGCAAGCTTCTTGTCTTTTAATATCTGATTTATGGTCTTTCCTGTAACCATCTTGGCATCCGGAATTCCATATTCATCTCTTAATAGAATACCTATCTTTGAAGGTTGCTTTCCTTCTTTACCATACTTTGTTATTAGTAATTCTACTTCTTTTGGTTTATACTTAACCCAGCTTGGAATGACTTTCTTGATTGGTTTTGTACTTCCGCTCTGGCCTCTTTTATGAGAGTGTTGTCTTGACATTTTGTTTTCCTCCAAGGATATAAGAATGAGTTCCCATATCCAGCATAGACGAGCTTTGATACCAGTCTATCTTTGTTTGTGCTGGTTGGTGGTGTTGAGGAGTTTATAAAGGCTACGGTTTTGGAAACATTTATATTATCCCTCTATAGATAAATATGATCAGCTAAAGAAAGAGTTGACAAAGTTTGGGACTCGCTGAGTCTATACTAAGGCTCTCCAAATACCTGCACAACAATCTCTCTTGCTCTAGGTCCACTAGTCTCCACTGCGAATATGGATTGGTATTTTCCAAGCTGCAGTTCGTTTGACAAGAGTGGAATCATCTGGCTGGTTTCCATGAGCATTGACCTTAGATGTCCTTTTGCATTCTTGGGTTCGTTTGCCGGACAGTCAGGTCGCAGATGGATTTTATCATGCTCATATTCATTATCCTCAGGTGCAATATGTGTCATCAACCACTGAAGATCCTTAAGAAGAAATTTCTCATCCTCGTTAATCTTGATGCTCATGGTTGTGTGCTTAGAGAAAAGGTTAACCCTCCCATTCTTGATTGGAAGGCAACTCACAATATCCTTAATCTTATCCGTAATGTTTATTAGCTCGAGTTCTTTGTTTGTGTCGAGTTTTAAAATCTCAGTGTGTAACCTCATTTCTTATGTGCACGTGTATTTGGTTTATATAGTTTTGGGTGATTGTAATCATACTTCTGTTTTCCAGGCCAAACTGCGCTATAGCGCAGTATATTCCAGACGATAGTCTGGCCTAATGCCACGTACCTTTTGGTACGTGGGTCTGTCCCGTGCCTATGGCACGGGTGTTTGCCTGCCTCTTGGCAGGCTTTGGCCTGGAAGTCACACCATATGTAACTGTTATTATTCATTGCCCACTAATTATATAAATAGGGCTTGTGTTTTCTTTCGCATGGACAAAGAAATACTCGATTCATACCTTAAAGCCGGAAAGATTGCGAAAGAATGCTTACAGTTTGGCGCTGGACTCATCAAACCAGGTGTCCTCGTTGTTGAAGTATGTGACAAGGTTGAAGAAAAGATCCAGTCAATGGGTGGAGGAATTGCCTTTCCTGCCCAAGTAGCAATAAATAATGTAGCTGCACACTTCTGTCCTACAGAAGATGATACCACTTCGTTTAAAGAAGGCGATGTCTGCTCTTTGGACATCGGAGTGCATATCAATGGTTATGTTGCAGATACTGCAACCACTGTTGATCTTGGAGACAATGCATCATTGGTCCAAGCATCAAGGGACGCATTGGATGCAGCTCTCGCTCTTGTAAAACCGGGTGTTCCAGTCAATGAACTTGGTCGCGCCATCCATAAAGCAATTACTGCGCGTGGTTTTAGTCCTATAAAGAATCTTTCAGGGCATGGTTTGGATCAGTATACAGTTCATACATCCCCCACTATTCCAAACTTTGATACAGGTCACAAATTGGAGTTGAAGGATGGCATGGTGTTTGCAATAGAACCCTTTGCCACAGATGGTGGAGGTTCAATCTTTGAATCAAACAGTCCGACTGTATTTGGATTCGTGAGAAAAAAAGGTGTCCGATCTCCTTATGCTCGAGCACTTCTCTCTGATATTGAAAAATATAATGGTTTACCGTTTACAACTCGCTGGCTTTCTCGCAAGCACGGAATCGCGAAGACCAATTTTGGACTCCGTGAATTGATCAAGCAAGATATTATCAGGGAGTATCCTCCATTGGTTGAGATCAAGGACGGGATTGTGTCTCAGGCAGAACATTCTGTTCTTATACATGATGGGAAAGTAATTGTTTACACTCTCAAATCGAGCTTGATTTGAGAGTTTCAGTCACTTTGTCTAAAGACAAAGTTACTGTTACAAGGGATTAATCATGGACTGGTACATACTCGCAATATTTGCAGTGGTCTCCTATGGAATTCAGAATTTCTTGTTCAAGGTCTCAGCTGAAAAGAAATGTAATTCTGCATGGACACTTTTATCTTTTCAAGGGACGGTGGCAGTTATCAGCACAGTATTATTTCTTGTCTTTGCTTTGGATCTATCCAACACATTTACTCTGTTGCTGTGGGCGATTATCAATTCCACAACATTCTTTGCAGCAATGCTCTCAAGGATAGAATCACTAAAGCACATCCCTACAAATGTCGCATATCCCATCATCCGCATGAGTACTGTCTTTGTGGTGTTATTCTCATTGTTCTTTTTCAAGGATAATCTTTCCACCTATCAAGGGGCAGGTATAGTACTTGCTATACTGACTGTAGTCTTACTCACAGGAAATGGTGCTCATTTCAAGGCAAACAAGAAGATAAAGATAGGTCTTATCTTGGTTGGGATCAGTTTAATCTTTAGCGTACTTACAAATATCGCAATCAAGTTTGGAGCAATGCTTGGAAATACACTAGGCTTGATGTGTTTCTCAGGTATCTTCTGTTCTATTATGTCATTTGGCTTCAGAAACAAGATGCAGAATGAAAAAGAGAATCCAAAACAGAAGAACGCCTTGATTATTGGATTTTTTATTGGTGTTGCGAATGTAATAGGCTTTTACGTGCTACTTAAAGCCTTAGAAGTTGGCCCGCTCTCAATTGTTGCATCAATCAATAGTCTTTATTATGTCATTGCTGTGTTATTATCCGCGATATTCTTCAAGGAGAAGATGACTTTGAAAAGAATATTGGCATTGATTCTTTCTATTATCGCTGTGGTGCTACTAGGAATGTGATCAGATCTTTCCCATTATCTGGTTGGCAACATAATCCACGCCGTCCATGTTGACAAATTGCTTTTTTTGGAGTGCAGTTCCATCTTGTAATGATATTTCTTCTAGTGTTTTGATATTGAAGTAGATCTCTGGATCATCTCCAGGCGTGTATAGAATTGGCTCGAACTCCTTTCTAGTCTGTTGACATAGCCACATGGTTCCCCAGCCAGCTCTTCCAACCACCTTTGTAACATTTGGATTGGTGATAACTCCCGGATCCATCTTAGTAAACTCATCCCCTGGTGCCCAAGGCGGAACAATAACATGATATCCTGCCAATTTAAGCTCTCTTCCGCGCGCGATCACAGTAACAACTTCACTTCCAGTTCCACTCATCATGCAATACACACTGTTCTGTGGGATTGTTCGAGTGTCCGAGGGTGGAACGGGCTTGAGTGGAGGTGTGCTTATCTCATCTGGATTAGGTTGCCTTTGTGTATCAAATGAAAATGTATTATAAGAAGGTACAAAGAATGTATCAACGTCCTTTTCCAACTTTTCTGCAATGTGTTTAATATATTCGAACTTTCTGGGTGCAATCCCAAAATCCACAGGGATGGAACGGTCTACTAACTCAGAAAAAATATAGGGAAAAACCCAGAACAAATTAAATCCTGCACTCCATCTTGCTCCAACATTGATCTCTATATCAGCTAGACCATACTCTTGAATCAGATAATTATTGATGTCACCCTCAAGACCTGCACTGTTGAAAAATAGAGCATCCAGATGGTCTTCATAACTTCCTTGCATTACAAGTGGTTTTGCCAGTTTTCCCAATGTGTCGTCCATGAATAATTCATGGTCAAGGTCTAGGCTCTGTATTATTTGAGCCTGTCTGTCACCATATAAATCTGGCATAATTATTCTGCAGTCTGACCCCCACATTCCAATATAAGATGCTAGCTTGTCTGCTATTCTTGCACCTAATATATAGGGCTCGTTTCCATGTCCTGGATTGACTAGGATGATCATAGGATACTTGTATTTGGACTGGTTTTTAAAATCTTTCGATTGTAGTTATTGAGAAGTGGTGAACTGTGTATGGTTTACAGAGTAACTTTCTCCCCTATATATAGAAAATGCTGTGTAGGCTTTGGGCCTCCAATATATCTGCTATCAATTTTGGGCTCTGCATGCACTGTTCTCATGTTTCTTTGCTGCATTATTGCAATACAATCTTCTAAACCAAATTGGGTGTGGAGATCATAAGCTGCTTGTTCTCCTATTGATTGTTCTTCAGCTCGTTCTGCTCTTGAATATCCCCAACAGTCAAAAAAATCATCCCAAGGCATATCTTTCATATCATAATCAATAACAACCATGTGGCCTTGTTTATTAAGAAATGACAGTGCATCATCTGCCAGATGTTCCGGCATCTCATGAAGTACTGCAAGCGCGAGCACAACATCGAATTTTGAGTCTGGCCTTTCTGAAGTATATTGAATTCCTTCCAGTTTAATATGTATAGGGTTCTCCTTTCTATATATGTGTCTCCCAAATCGCGCTCGAAGGTCAACCCCTAACCGAGCATAACCATTGCAATGATCAATTTTATCCTCATCAATATCGTAGCCCACAACATTTGCCTCTAGAAATGCCCTTTGCACAAGCCTCGTAAATCCTGAGTTACCGCATCCAAACACGAGCGCAGTACCTATGTTTCCTCGCAGCTCATCCAAACGTTTGAATGTCCTTGTGGGAATCGTATGCATTTCTTCTGCCCAATGGTGCCAATATCTCTCATGCATGATTGAGGGAAATGGCTATCAGATTTATAATGGTTTGGGCCTCACAATTTCGCAACCTATTTAAATAAAGAGCTGTTCGAAAGAGCTAATGATCTGTTTAATCGCACTCATCGTATTCGGTATCTTAGGAATATTTAGTGTAAAGTATCGTAAGATCGCTGCTGAAGCCTTTGATTGCGTAGCTAGACGTGTGACGTTCAGGAAGTGCACCTCTAGGCTAGATCAGAGGTTGAAGAGTACGATTGTTGGCAAACTTATGAAGCGAAGTCGAGGAAGTGCTAAGTTTGTACACAAGTATTTTGAGGTGTTCTCATGGTTCTTCTTGATACTACTTATTGTAAGTCTTGGTTTTTCAGCGTATAGCATCTATAACTATGCCAGGTTTGGTAATTGCAATGGTCCGGAATCTAATGAGTTCTGCATATTTGATTCAATACGCGGCCCGCAATTCAGTGAACAAGAGGGCGATGTATGTGGCGCACCTGAACATCAGGATAAAACTCAAGAGTTGAAAGTACCTGATGTTTCCGATGAGTTTTTCATTGGTCCGGCTGATGCTCCGATAACACTGATTGAATTTGGTTGCTATAGTTGTCATTATTCCAAGAAAGCAGAACCTGTTGTTGAAGAGATACTTGATAAGTACGGGGATAAGATCAAGTTTGTTTTCTTGCATTATCCAATCCTCACTCATGAGAACAGCATGGATGCAGCTATTGCTTCTGAATGTGCAAGACAACAAGGCAATTTCTGGGAATATCATGTCGGACTCTTTGAAAAGAGCCCTGATATCGGGTTTGATGATCTTGAATCTTGTTGTGAAGTTGTAGGATTAGAGCATATGGCTTTCAATGATTGTTTGGAGGAAAATGCAACTCGTTCTGTGATTGAACGACATATTCAGATGGGTGCTGATGCAGGAGTGTATGGAACACCAACATTCTTTATCAATGATGTACCATTAGTTGGTCCTAAGAGTTTTGAGAGAATGGAAAAGGTTATCTTGGAAGAGTTGGATTAGGTTTTAGAAAGAGTTACCGGCGTGAATTTTCGTTTGAATCTCGGAAGATGGTTTCTATGTGTTGTTGAGTTCACGGGCAAAATTGAAACACCTAGTTCTTCTCTGGCTAACCGGTTCAGCCAGCAATGTTTTCTTGGATTATCTGCTTTGCATTGTCCTCTTTCCAATAAGTCTTTGTCGGTTTTGTATACGATGGCATCGACTGTTCTATCTTGGTAATTCACCTTTATTGCACTTCCTTGCTGAACATTTAGCAAGTCCCGTAGGACTTTAGGTAAACCAATCTTGCACACATCATTGGAAACCATCGTGGGTGCTCCGTATACTTCAACATATTGAATAGTTTCTATATCATCTTGATCCAAAATCCTTTTTACGGCTTCAGATGCCTTGCGCAAGGTAGTATCGTCAATTCCTAGTTGTAGGGCTTTTTGATGCGTTTGTATTACATAATCCCAAGGATTTCCAATTGGTGGTCTTGAGGAAATTGCAATGTCTGCTTTTGCATCAAAGCTTAGAATTTCATGAATAAAAGTAGGTGATCTTGGATTTGGTAAATACACCAAGCAACCTTCAAGACGTCTTCCTGTATCGTCATCTGTCACTTTTAGATCATTGGTTTCAAGGTATGCAGTTCTTCTAACTCCTTGTTCTCGGTCTCTGATACCCTTAAGATCTCTTGTGCCGTCAATAAGTATAGCAACACCTTTGATATTTGTCCCTATCCTTCTTCGTAGACCTAATACAATGCCAGGATCTGATCTGGTACCTCTGCTCACTACAGATAGCTTATTATAGATTCGTCCATAGCCGTGCAATGTTGCTCTTACTATTTTTTTTGGATGGTGTCGTACATTATCCCACATCAAGGAGCCGTATCCAAATATCCAAATATCTGTCATATTGAATAAACTGAACTCAATTCCTATTAATCTTTTGGTTTTTCGGCGCCGGGAGCGGGACTTCCGGAATCTCAAGGAGTTCTTTCGAACCCGCATGAGACTGGGGTGCCTCACTAGAACCTAAATCTAGCGCCATACCAGATTAGGCTATCCCGGCTCTACCGAAAAATATTAATACTTGGAATATCTATTGATTAATGACTGGGGTGTCTCACCAGAATCTAAATCTGGTGCTTTTATTTTTTATTCTGAACTTATTAATAAGTCATTCTGAGAAAAATCGAGAATATTTTCTGGTTTTGTGGAGTATTTTCACACAGTCTGGAATAGATTAAGGATTCTGAGTAGTTTCTTGCATTCTTTTCAAGCCTTTTTCCTGCCGATAGGCAGGCCTGTTCCGGCTGATAGGCAGGTTTTGCCTTGAAAAGAAATTTATTATTGTTTACTCTATATATTGTACAATCAATAAATAAGAAAAATTAAAAAATATACGAGGATAAATTATTTATTGCATAATCAATATATAATTAATATCGCTTAATCAATATATTGTACATCCAATATGTTATGCGATTAAAAAACAAAATCATTATAAGGAAGAAGGTTTATCTTGTACTCGATGAATGTCCGAAAGTTAAAGACTAAGTACAAGGTGGAGAGCCAAAGTAAGAAAGGCACGTTCTACTATGTTGATCTTTCTGCAAAGACCTGTTCGTGTCCTGAGTATAATTTTCGTATGCGAAAGATTGGAGGCATATGCAAGCACATCAATGCAGTAGAAGAATATGTCTCTGGAGAAGAGCACCCCACAGTTTTGACCAAGGATGAGAAGAAAAAGAGACAGAAGCATGTCAAAGAGCTTGGTAAACACGCAAAGGAGATTGATGAGAAGGAAAAGAAGTATTCTGAGATAATTTCCTATGTTAAGGAGCAAAGAGAGGTTGATTCTATCTCCTTGATCGAGAAGTTCGGCCAAGAATATGTTGATGACATGATTAGATTGGGTGAACTACTTGAGAAGGATGGGAAGATTAGGTTGTTGGAATAGATGTTCTGGTTTTAGGGAGAAAATATGGAGTGTGGTTCTCAAAAAACTCAAGTGGTAATTTGAGTTACCAGCTAGTAACCAAAAAGTTTATATAGTAACTCACGTTACCACAAGTAATGGCATCAAGAATAAAGGGTGTGAACAATATAAGCGCAGTAGATACCCTGCAATCAAATGAGGCACACTTGAAAGTATTGCATTGGTTCTTCTCATATCCAACAGGTGCAATCGGTCTCAATGACCTAGCAGATGCTCTTGATATTGCCAAGACAACAGCAAAAACAATTGTTCTGCAACTTATTGAGGAAGGATTTCTGCAAAGGGAGATTTTGGGCAGAATGTGGAGAATAACTGTAAATTCGAAGCACCCATATAATTTTACTCGAAAAATATGCTACAACCTGAACATGATCTCTGAAAGTGGAATAATACCTCTGATATACAAACTATTAGACAATCCAAAAGCAATTATCTTGTTTGGCAGTTACAGAAAAGGAGATGATAATGAAAAAAGTGATATTGACATTGCTGTTGAGATATCAGGTAATGATGATGTTCAGATAATGGAGTTAGGTAAGATATCACGATTTGGATATAGAAAGAATGTAGCAGTAAACGCATATATATTTTCCAGAAATAGAATCGATCTGAATATATTTGCAAACATTGCAAATGGCATTGTCCTGGATGGATTTTTGGAAGTGCGACCATGATAAAAAGATATAAACGCCCAGACATGAAGAATGCATTAAGCATATTAACTGCTGCCAAGTCAGACATGGAATACACACTCACTATGAGAATTAATGAGGCTTCTGCCTCAACCATTGTCAGGAATGTATATGAATGCTTCAGAATGCTGGGAGATGCATTATTGATATCAAAGGGGGAAGAATCAATAGATCATTATATGCCAATCAAGGTCCTTACAATGCTTCACATAAAAACATCTCGTCCTGTCCGCGTAATTGAAAATCTTAGAGGTCTAAGACACAATATCAATTATTATGGATACAAACCTCGCGTAGAGGAAGCAGATGAAGTTATCTCAATTGCAAAAGTCCTTTTCTTACCGCTTTATCGAAAAATAAAAAAGGATGTAAGTGAAGGTATTAGTAACAAAATTTATTAATAGGTATGTTTCTTCTCGTAATCATGCCATTCAATATCGAAAAGATCAGAGCTGATTTCCCTGTACTCAAAGGAAACCACTATTTAGATTCTGCTTGTATGAGCCTTAGGCCTAACCAAGTTGTTGATAAGATTAATGAGTATTACAAAGAGTATCCTGCTTGTGCAGGACGCAGTTATCATAAGTTTGGAAAGAAGGTAACTGATGAAGTCGAGAAAGCAAGGAAGATTGTAAAGGATTTTATCGGTGCAAAGAAGGAAAAAGAGATCATCTTCTCAAAGAATGCTACTGAATCCATTAACCTTGTTGCAAATGGAATGGAATTCTCTGAAGGCGATGTTGTATTGACCCTGGATAAAGAACATAATTCCAATCTGTTGCCGTGGATTAAGTTGAAGGACAAAGGAGTTATTCACGAAATTGTGGAAACCAATGACGATAACACTTTTAATATGGAGAAGTTTGAAGAGAAGTTAGATAAACATGATGAAAAAGTTAAACTTGTTGCTTTTGGACTCACTTCTAATCTCGATGGCGTATCTATTCCTGGTTCTGAAATTGTAAAGAAAGCTCACAAAGCAGGTGCACTTGTATTGTTTGACGCAGCTCAGACTGTTCCACATCATGAAGTCAATGTAAAGAAGTTGGATGTTGATTTCCTCGCGTTTTCTGGTCATAAGATGTGTGGGCCTAGTGGTGTTGGTGTGTTGTATGGCAAAGAAGAACTTCTAATGAAACTCACTCCGATGATTGTTGGTGGTGAGACTGTTATTGATTCCACTTATGATAGTTTTGAGTTGGAAGAATTGCCCAGTAGACTAGAAGCAGGCTTGCAACATTATGCAGGAATCCTGGGACTTGGTTGCGCGTGTGAATACCTAAAAAAGATTGGGATGAAAGAGATTGAGAAGCACGAATTGAAACTCAATGAGATCATGAGTGAACTCATGAAACTGGATAAGGTTGAAATCATCGGACCAGTTGATCCAAAACTACGCGGTGGAATATTCAATTTCAATATTGATGGCATGGAACCTCACAATATTGCAATGATGTTGGATGAGAGCTCGAATGTAATGGTGAGAAGCGGTGCTCATTGTGTACACTCTTGGTTCAATGCAAAAGGACTCAAAGGAAGTGTGAGAGCAAGTGCTTATTTCTATAATTCAGAAGAGGATGTTCGAGCATTTGTTGATGCTGTTAAAGGTTTGGTTAAGGATTTCAGTTGAGTTAAAAACCATATTTCTTATGGGCTGCTTTGATGGTCAAGATCTCAATTACACGGACTATTTTTGATTTTTCATCAATGATGTAGAATGCAGTATATGTTCGTCCTATGTGCAATCTGTAGATCTCTTCTCCTGCAACTATTAGCATTTCTTTGTCTCCACTACCGCGTCTTGGATATGGATATGAAAGTTTTCTAAGATTCTTCCTGCAAATACTCTTACTTTTATTATCCAATAATCTCAAGAAATCTATAGCACTATCAGAAAGCAGGATCTCGTGCATTTACATATCCTCTAACCTATGCCATTTACCTTCTCCTTTGCGCGCAGATTGGGCAGCAAGTGCTAGTTTTCGTTTATTGAATGCTTGCAATAGCACACCAAGAAGTTCATCATATGTTTGGCCCGCTTCTTTGATGCGCCCTAGCTGTTTCCATCTGTCCTCTGAGACAGGTATCCGTTTTGTCATCAATTGTGCCATATTTACAATAGTTACAATACTTACATTTATATGTTTTTTGGTAGAATATTTTGTAAGATGGATATTCGTATTGATATCAATAATTTCTTCTTCCAGAGATAGTACCATGCTAACGCATGGCTACAGCCCGCCTTTGGCGGGTTAATTTGCGAAACCAAATGTTTCAGCCTGGCCCGGGCTTTTTGCCTGGTTTGTTTCCTTGCGCAAGGCAAGATTCTGGAAAAATACTTTTAATATTGCACTCACATCACCCAAATTCATTAGTATAGAATCCTCTATAATCATCTATAATCGTCTATACTCTCAAATTTGATTATACTCTCAAATTTGGTATTTGAGAGTTCCAGAAATTTGTTGTTCTGAGACAAATTACTGTTACATTTCTAGAGCTTTCTAGAAGGGTTATTCTAAGGGTTCTCTCCTCTATACAATAATTGTCTTCTATATAGAAAACAATAACCATTAAAAA
>JAHJEM010000109.1 GCA_018825425.1 Nanobdellota archaeon
CTGTTGGTGCTGACTCATAGAATAATCCTGCAAAACTTGGCTCTCTCATATAAAAAGGTCAAAGAAGGGGATTATTTAAAACTTGCGCTAAGTGTTCACACCTTGGCCGTCTCCCTTAGCAAATATTGGAGAACTTCCACCACCGCCTTGTTCTGGAGGTTCTGAAATCCTCAGATCCTGAAGTCTTGAGATGAGATTGTACCCGTCTTCTACTTCAACAAATATGCACTTATCGTGACCTGCATCTACACCGCATTCATCACCAGTCTTTTCAGTTCTTGTTCCTCTTAATCTGCTAATATACAGTTGGTTGATATTGCTTACGCCTTTAGATGCCATAGCAAATCGTTTTTTCAATGGAGGAAGAACGTTTGGTTCGTGATCTTCTCCATCCCACACAGATTGTTCATATGCAATAATATAATCTCCATTGTCCTGTTTAGTATAATACAAACCATCAAGGTTTTCTGGAAGTCTAACCGGACCAGTTTCATCCTGTTTCCAAGAATAAGCATTCTTGACAAGAGTTATAAGATTTGATGCACCGAAAAGTTTACCCGCAATGTTTGTAATTGTGTCGAAGGTGTTGGATATCTTATCACCTGTAAGACTTAATCTGATGTCTTTGTAAATCGGCTCAGCATATGTACTTGAGAAAAATAAGATGCTGTATGGTTCTACCCAGAATGCTCTCATTCCTTTGTTTTGGCTTCCTTTTTGGAAGCAATCATCATCAGTGAGCGCGCCTGCGCATTGAGCAAGATCAAATCTTGCGTCATTAGTCCATTCCTCATCATACTCATCAAGGTTGACATTGACCTTTATCTTTCTCTGCTCTTCAGGTGTTTCAAACTCTTCTTCTACAACCTGATATTTTTGAGCAAAATAAGTAGGATCTTTGTCATGTGCAAGAACAGTTCCAAGTATTACCCAGTCATCATTGCCATTCTTGCCATAAGCAACACATGCTTTTTCTGCTGCGTCTTCTTGCCAGAGATCATAATCATAGATAATCTCACTTGCATCATTGCAGATGATTGTAAATGAATCAGCGTGCCTCTCTGCATACTCATTCATGTAACTTGCCATAAGACCGACCTTTGTGGTCCAGGATCCATCAATACATACGTGATCGCCTGCAACAGTCCCTGATTCCACACAGTGATACTCATCCAAATCCTCACCTAAAGCATCACATTCAGCATAGATTCCTCTTTCCTCCCCGCCGCAAGCAGGATCAGTTGCAGGGCATGGAGCAGGACAGAAACACATGCTTTCAGTACACGTACCAGTATATCTCTGGTACCAATCATTTGCCTGGTTGACTGTCTCCTCATTTCCTAAATGACATCTGTATGAATTAGCATCTTCAGGATCATCATGCCGGTAGACCTCTCCTTCATTACTTTGCGCTTCCCAGATACCTCTGTGACTACAGAAGTAAGAACCTGCACGCGCACAGAGAGGTTTGTACTTATCTGAAGGAATAAGATCTGCTCCTTCTGTATCGTCACCAATATCATCCGCATCAACATAATTAATTTCAATTCCTGAGAATTCATCCTTTGTCTCATCAGGATCACACGCAAAGAAGTCTCCATTATAGAACATTATATCACTAAATGAGTTTCCTGTCTTGAACAAGTCTCCTACAACCTTGTTGTTATTTATTATGTTTCCTCTGAAGCAACCTCGTTCGCCTGCAAAGAACTCTTCATCTGAAAGCTCTTGGAGACTCATCTCAGAAACATAGAACTCTGCACCTTCATCAGTTGCGGAGTATACGAATGGCATGCGACTGCGGACACCACAGTTATCTCCATAAGTAAACACCTTGCTTACAGTAATCCATTTGTCATCTTCCCCTTCAGGTCTTTCAAACAAATCCCAACAATCAACAGCATCATTATGATCTCCTTTTCCCAAAACTATACTTCCAGAAACAATCTTCACTTTGGCAGTTATAACATATGTTTTACCATCAACCAAATCACCTTGACCACCGAATTCCGGATACACACCTCTGTGTTTACTGGCCGTATTAATGTATATAACACGTTGACCGCCCACACTTAAAACAGGCGTGCCTGCAGATGAGGCATGCCACCCATAGTGAAAACCTGCCCCTTCTGGAAATGTGAATCCTTCGGGAAAATCATTGAATCTAGAGTTTTCCAATAATTCTCCACCAAGCGTATCATCACCACAACAGAAGTCCTCATCACCAGCCCAACCAATTCCACCAAAGCCACCTACTTCAATTCCTTGAGGTACTTGTTGGTTGCAGGCCCATTTGTCATTGTCAAGGTCATTAACCCATTTTCCTGTACCTGAACAATACATTGGAACAGAATATCCAGAATTTGCTTTTGGAGTGAAAAAGAAATTATCAATTGAAACTGCATGCACTCCAGGAAATTCAATGTTCTTCAAATTCTTACCTGCATCAAGTAAACTTGCAGGAATATGTACACTATGCCATATTGGCCAATATGCGCCATTTGTTATAAGTCTTGATAAATCAATATTTGTGAATGAATCATCTTCATAAATAACTTTGGCACTTAATGGGGCATTCTCTTGGTACCACAATAGAAAATTCATTGAATCTATTGAGTCAACACTAACACCACCCCTGAAAGGATCACCCATACGCGTCTCTGTTCCAGAGAAGGTGTAAACCCAATCAGTAAACAAACGAGAGGTTGCACCTAATGCATCGTTCGGCTGCAAAACTTGGAATGGAGAGCCGGTTGAGAATAAATGAATATTGTCAGATGCACCGATTATATTGATTGCTTTCTTGGTTAGCGGAACGCACTCGCCAAGGATGTTTTGTCCTTGATTCTCATAGCATATAATATTTTCATAGGGCGGATCGAATACGGAGGGGAGGGATTCATCTGGAAGACATGCTTCATCTTCTGCACAATCAGGATCATCACAATCCGCAAGCCCATCACCATCATTATCTCCATCACCAGTACATATTGTCTCCATACCTTCTGGACAGTCATCCTCACCATATCCGAAGGTATCAAAGAGAGGATTATCATAACAATCAGGATCATAGCAGTCTATCTTTCCATCTGCATCATCATCCAGCTCATTAGTGCATGCAGGAAGATCAGATTCATATCCACAAGAGAAACCTTCAGGATAAAACCACTCATCTTTTTCTTCATCACCCGAACTACCACCTGTACACGGATTGTGCTGTTCGGGTGTGCATTCAGTTAAATAATTCCCACATTCATCCTCATTATAACCATTCATAGTGCTGCTGTGAATACCATCCAAAAAGTCACAAATACTCATGGGGCCCCAACAATCCTGTCCAAGAGCGTCATCCCACTCATCAGAAAAATAATCTAGATAATCATCATTAGGATATGGGCATTGTCTGCATATGGGCTCTTCAATAAGATCACCAGGAACCCACTCGTCACCCTCATAATGTCCGCAAGGTTGCCCCTGAATCGTTTCCCAAATATCAGGAATCCCGTCACAGTTCAAGTCTGGCCAATACTGATACTCACCTATTGATGGATAGACAACAATATCTGCTGCAGGTAAATGTTCTCTGTCTGCCAATGCGACACCACCTGTCAACTGGATTTCTTCATTCGCATTACAATATGAAAATACTTCATAATTTGATGCTATTTCAGTAACATCTTGAATATAATGTCTTAAGTAAACAAAGTCAATTTCAGAAGCACCCCACCAATGATACTGGGAATTAGGATAATCAGGAATTGATATAGTTTCTTTATCAGTATACACCATATCATTAGCACAATAAGCCGCATTGTCTGGCGAGAATGATCCTAAATCACCGTAATATGTCTTCTCTCCAGATCCAGGATCATAACAAGTGCAATACATACATTCTTCACCACTCTCACAATCAGATGCTGATTCACATTCCTCTCCTTCTTCTAGTTCAGAATTACCACATACAGGATCAGGAATCCATTCACAATGATCTGGAAATAGATCTTCACATCCTGCTTCAGTCATTTGGTTTCTGCAAAATGCCCTATTAGTACATTCAGGAAGAAGAGGTACTTTAACAAAAATAGGGCTTGCACCTATTGGGTCCCAAAAACATACAAAATTACAGTTAGGCGCAGACTGGCCATCACATGGTGAAGTTTCTGTTTTTTCACAAGTTCCAGGCTCTCCAAAGGGCACCTCGAACAACTGGCATATATCACCCAGCTGAGATTCACATTGAGAGATTGGCTGTTCAGAACAATCGAATCTAGGCACACAAGTTCCACTCATAAAGTAAGACCACGAACATAAAGGCGCACCATTGCATTCGGACTGCCCAAGGCCCGAACAAACATTGCCAGCCATACGATTGCTGCAAATCTGAACAGTTTCAGGATACTCTGGATCTTCAGGAGGATTCGGAGTATAACCACCTTGGTCAAATCCGAATTCAGTATCATCACCACAGCAACCATCAAGTCCTGTGTTTGTAGAGGGACTAAATCCTGTCCACGTTGTGTCTGCATCAACAAACCAATTCAGACCCTTATCTGATATGAGTTCGCAATTCGCTTGGCAGCTAGAGTCATCTTCCATATCAATGGGGCCATCACCATCATTGTCAGAACCATCATTACATTCTATTTCAAAACCTTCAGTCCAAGTAGTTCCGATACAGGTTTTATCCCCATTTACATGATTCTGGTCTAAAGGATCATCACCACAACAGCGGTTATCATCATAATTTGACACACCAGGAGTCTGTTCATCAATATGAAGATATGATCCTATTGGATCATTAACACCGGGCTCACTAAATTCACCCTCACAAACATCTGCATATTCTTCCATATCACAGTCATCACCATAAGGGAGCATGTCGCAGGTGATCTCAGAATCTTCTGACAGCATGTCGGGATAAATTTCTCCAACATAACCCAAATATCTATCCTTGTTTTCCCCGAAATCCATACTGAATCTTAAAAATCCTGGCCCGCCATCATTAAAAAATCCTGGCCCGCCATCATTATTCAAAGATGCCTCCACGAAGTACCAGCCCCTTGGAAGAATAAACTCATCGCAAGTATAAGGACCTGGATGTCCTGAATAATCATCAGATATTTTTCTTGAAAATTGAATATCAATTTCATTGATATCTAAAGAATTAAACGACAATATACCATCATCATCCGAGTCAAGAGATACTGAACCTTCAAATTGCCTCATTAAATATATCACACCAGCGAAGATTGTTGTATGACCCGTACTGCACGGACTTGTCTCAGAGTAGGAGATGATGTAATTTTCATCATACATTAGATGCTCAGGATATTCAGGCAGTATACAAAAATACTCGTTATTCAAATACTGATGATACTCACTATATCGAAACTGCAAATTAGAAACACAAGATGACGACTCGATATATCCTTGTTCCTGCAATGCACCAGAAGAGCAAAATTGTTCTGCGTTACCATTTTTATTGACACAATTCTTTACTTTTGCAAAAGGGTCTGTAACAACAGGTCCTTCCGCCACACCCTTCGAATCCTCCAAACAGGTCAAATCATAGTTCGGTGCAACGCATAAGAAGTCTTCTGTTAACGCTCCTTGAGGATCATTTGGATATACGACGTATCTTTGATAGGGTGATGTGCATGTGTGACGAGATTTGATAATAAACTGGCCATCTTCACAGGTTTCTTCTTTTCCTCCGCACATGACTGCATAATAATCATAGTACTGGGCACCATCATCGTACAACTTGCCTGCTGTAATATAGTCCATCCCATAGTTATAGCAGAATTTTTTGCCTTCTGATTTCAAATAGGTAGGTGTGGGGTTGCTTCCAATTTCCATCACTCCGAAAAACACATCGAATTCTGTAAGAAATTCATTCTTGCTGCAGACCACGTAGTGATCATCGCTTTCAGGACCATCCTGAATCTTGCCTACTGATTTATCTCCAGGATTGCAGTTTTCTTGGCTGTCTCCTGCTCTTATATAAAGATCTGCATCACTAGGTGTTGAACACACTCCGCAGTCTGCTTCACAAGTAGAGCAAAACTCAGCAAATTCAATATCACACCTGCCATTGCCACAGCACATGCCAACATCTGCAGGACAATTATTGCAGTTCTCCCCCTCATCAATATCTCCATCACCACATTTGATCACACAACCAAACGTCCCACCATTTATTCTCTGGCAGTTGTATCCTTCTGCACAAGGTATTTCATCTTGAGAAGTACAATAACCACCTTCACCACCACCATCCATCCAAGATTGACATGCAGCACTATCTGCACAATCACAAGTACCTGAATTATCTGATGGACAGAATGATGTAAGACCAACTACACATTCGCCGTATTCTGGCCCAAATTCACCTTCATGATTTAGACATCGATAAAATGGCGCACATTCAACTCCTCGTGTTGGAGCCCCTTCTCCCTCAACTCCACAGTGTGTGTTATCATAACAAAAACCATTAGGGCATTGTCCAATATGATCTGCTAATACACCAGGAACAAGAAAGAGCAACATAATTACAGAAAAAACAATGCACCCGTTTTTCAACATTATACCCACTACCTCTTTTTAATATTTCTGTGTCGGTATTATTTAAAGTTTGCTATTTAAGAAGTCTCCTAATCTGTTCACAGCAGTTTTGGCAGAAGGAATGTCAAAACCCAATTCTTCTAGTAGTGCTTGATAGTCTTTTCCTGATCTGAGCTCATATGGATTTTTGGCAAAGCTTGCAATCACTACCTGATTCTTGAATTTCTTAAGAAGCATTGCGTTCTGGAGCATCCGACCAAAGACAAGCTGCTTATCCTTTGCATGAAGCAGCAAGGAGAAGTCAAATGCGATCATCTTATTCTTGTCCTTTGCCAATTTACAGAGAACATGGTTAAGTCCAGAATTCCTTTGGTGCATCCCGTCCTTGAAAGATTCATCCTCAAATCCAAATATCAGGTCAACCTTCTTGGATTCTATGAATTCCCGTTTGGCTTTTCCAATGTTCAAGTCAAATCCTTTCTTGATCCCTCCTGTATTCACAACCAATTGACCTGAATATGTTCCAGATACTTTTTCAGGCTTTGATCCTATGAAAACTAGCTTGGACTTGAGCTTCTTTGCAACTTCCAGGAATTCTTCCTCGTTATCCTTTGGAAATACTATGTCTACGAACATAAATAATGGAATTAGTTCTTGGTTTTAAAAATGTTATGACGAGAAAAGGTATTGAAGTATGGTAGCGAATCAAGCAAGCCTTCCAGGTCTACACTGCGCCTTGGCGCAGCTTTAATAATTATTAGGCCTGGCTTCGCCAGGGTCTGCCCTGTGCTTGAAAAGCACAGGCATTAAGTCTCGTCTTAAGACGAGACTGACCTGGAAGGTAGAAAGGATACAAATGACAGGAATATTTTTAATATTACCCCATAATAGAAAGATACTTCTTCACAATATTTTCCTTCTCGATTCGAGAATACTTGTTCAATGAATCTCGAACATCGTTTCTAAAAGAATCATACATGTAGGGGCATTCTACAAACTTGTGAGCAAGGCCATTCAAGATAGCATATAGATACACTTCCTTCTCAGTACAATAATACAATGGCTTCACACGCTTAATAAATTTAGCACTCTTAGCACTCACAGGCATTGCCCGAGGCATCATGTCTGAAGTAAATTTAAAGAGATTCATCAGAATGGTCTGGGCAGTATCATCAAGATTATGACCGACGGCAAGCACATCAAATCCAGAAGACCCTTTGTTCATCAATTCCCGACGACGAGTTCCGCATTCAGTACAAGGATTCTTTTTTTTCAAATCATCCAATGTCTCTCCAAACGCATCAGAAAAAGACAACATCTTGAGTTCAATCTTCTTCTCCAAACAATATTTTTTCAACCAAGCAAGAGTATGTTCCCGATAACCTGAAATTCCCTCATCAATCGCAAGAGCACTAACCTTGTACTTCTTAGAGAGGATGTCCAACATCACAATTGAGTCCTTCCCCCCAGACACCGCAACACAGATCTTATCACCAGCTCCAAACATCTTATACTTTTGAATAGCACCTAACACTTTATCCTCAAAATATGTACAAAAGTGATCCTTACACAGCAAAGGTCCAGACAACACCACTTCTTTCTCGCAGTTGGAACATTTCATAGATAACCAGTATCATAATATCGTTTATAAAGCTGCTCACAAAGATTATAAAGTATAATCCATTTTCCCCACATCATGTCTGATTCGTATGCTATTGAAATTCTAGGTATTGGTGTCTGTAAAGGTCCAGAAATATGGTCCAATGAACGACTAATCAATAAATTTCAAGAATTCTGGTACAAGATAAATGACCAAGGAGAAAGAGAACAACTCAGAAGCAGCGATCGGGCAATCAAGAGAATTACAGGCATTGGCCAACGACATTTCGCGCCTGAGGGAACAGAAAACATTGATATGGCTGTCGTTGCTGCAACAGATGCATTGTTTGAATCTCAAGTGCCAAGGAATCAGATAGGTATTGTGGCATACACAACAAACACACACCCAAACAATTATGAATATCCTTCGCTCGGATGCCAGCTCCAGGGCAGATTAAGTATAGGCACACCACCTGAAGTTGCAACATATCTGGAAGATGTTGCACATTGTGAAGCATGGGACCATCAAGCAGGATGCACAGGAGGAATATATACTGTAGTTCAAACCGTACGCGCAATACGCGCATCAAGATTAAGAGATGAGATACCAATCAACTATGTCCTAGCAGGTGCCAGCGAAAAACTCTCTGACATGTTGAACTTTGCAGACAGAGACACCTGCGTTCTTTTAGGAGACGCATCAGGATTTTACGTCATAGGCATCACAGAGTATGATGGTCCTCCAGAGCTTAAACCAGGAATTAGGGCAACGTATTTGAATGCGGTAGGCGACGAAAAAACATCAATACTTCACTCCAAAAGAATGGAAGGAATCAATCTCAAAGGCGAAAAAGAGACCAAGAATTATTTTCTCATGGACAAGCAGACAGTAAAAGATTTTGGCGTGCCCAAAGGTGCAGAGGTGTGCAGGATTCTTTGCGACAGGATGGGACTCTCATTAGATGACATCACATTCTTTAACTCCCATTCTGCCAACAGAGGACAGATAATTGATGAGATTGCAAAAGAACTTGGAGTTTCCAAAAAGAAGTTCTATTCAACCATAGAGACAGATTCAAACACATCTGCAGCATCTACTTTACTGAACAGACACGCAATGAGAGAAGAAGGATTGCTTAAGCCAGGCGATATAATCTTGCACCTCGCCTTCGGAGCAGGCCTAACATACGGCGGATTTATAGAAATCATCAGTGAGAGGACTGCTAGCCCCCGCTCACGACACTCAAGAGCTTTACTTGATCCGAGTCGTCTAACAGGACTTCTTCAGAGACTACCTGGTCATTTTTCACAATCAGAACATTCTCAAGATTGATATCCAACATCTTGAGCAATTCAATTCCTGAACCAGAAAAACTCTTTTCTATGATCTTATCTTCTTTTTCGATGTAGATTTTCATATTTTTTCACTTTTTTCCGGACATTTGCCTTAACTCTCCTTTTCAAACCGCTTCTTATGTGTCCGCTTGTAGTCCAAAGCTGAACATCTTTTAATGCTTTGTGGTGAAAATAGTAGTTAAGCTGGTCTGCCAAGAGATGCATGATCGCTGAAAAGAATATCAAGAACATTGTCCAACTCTGGAAGGATAGATAAAAAAGAACTAGATGAAATTCCAGTGTATGAAAAATATAAAAACGCTGCTTTTTGGTCTTGAATTGTCTCATATAGTATCTGTATCCCTTCTTGAAATCAAGATTTCTCTGGGTCACAAGATATTGAACTGCGTGATCAAAGTCAATAACCGTAGTTACAATTAGCATAATACACATGGCACCCCATGAAAATGCATCTAGTGCTAATAAGGAGATGCCCCCAACAACAAAGGTCATGATCCAATGCTCATAAAAAAACATGTAGAACCTCCCCGAAAACATTTATTTTCATCTGTATACCTGCCCAAAACATGCAACGCAATAAAAAAGTTTTCCTTGGACACACTATGACAAAATATTTATACCTAATTCACGAATCCACCCAAATATGAAGGAAGATTACAAGGTCGAGCTGGGCAGAAAGCTTGTGCATTTCACATCCATCCTGATAATTCTAATCTATGTTGTGATTGGACAGTACAGCCACAGACTGGCATTGTTGACCCTTACATTGATCCTGGTCCTATTGATAGAAATGGAGTATATCCGTCTTGAAGCAGGAGGCAAGACAAGACTCATACGTTTCATCTCAAGATTTAAGAGAGAAAAGGAGAAAGAACAATTGGGCGGTGACGTCTTCTTCATGATTGGCGCAATACTCTGTCTTGCAATCTTTGATTTTCGTATTGCTGTTGCAGCAATACTCATGACCACATTCGGCGACATGACTGCAGCATTAGTTGGAAGAAGATTTGGAAAGCACAAGCTAAACAAGAGCCAAAAAAGCTGGGAAGGAACAATAGCAGGACTCATTGTCAATCTAATCATCGGGATGCTATTCCTTAGAGCAACAGTAGGAGGCGCATTGTGGTTCCTTCAGAATCAACTTCCTGCAGGCAATGTATTGTGGCCCGTACTCATCGTCATGGCGCTAACCGCATCTGTAACAGAAGTGCTCATAAACAAACTGGATGATAACCTACTTGTGCCTTTATTTAGTGGTTTTAATGGACAGATAGTGCTCATAATTCTGAACATATCAATAATTCCTATTTAGAACCTGTAGATTGTTTTGATTGGTATTTCTTCAGTGCTTCTTGCAACGCTTCTGTAGCAAGAACACTGCAATGCACTTTGACAGGAGGCACATCACCCATAACAGCCAATATGTCCTTTTTTGAGACTTTTAATGCCTCATCAACAGTCTTACCTTTGACAACATCACAGAGCACATCTGTTGATGCGATAGCTGCCGCACATCCAAATGTCTTGAACTTGATGTCTGTTATCTTGCCCGCATCTATCTTGATGAAAAGTTCCATTATGTCCCCACAAGCAATATTACCTACTTTACCATATGCATCTGGCGACTTAATCTCGCCCACATTTTTGGGATTTTTGAATCGGTCGAGTATTTCCTTGCTATACATTCTTATCACCTCGCGGAGTCAAAGGACTAATCTTTCGCAATTCAATCACAACAGTCCTTGCGCACTTGACTGTATAATTAATTTCTTCTTTGGTCGTATATTTTGATAATGAAAATCTTATGCTTCCGTGTGCTGCCTCGTGTTCTAAACCCATCGCGATAAGCACGTGACTTGGTGCCAAGTTTGCAGATGAACAGGCACTTCCAGTTGATACAGCAACACCTTCTGCATCCAAACGTAACAAAATGCTCTCACCCTCAATATATCTAAAACTGACATTCAATATATTGCATAATCCGTCGTCCGGACCATTGATTTTTGTATCTGAAATATTCAATAACTCTTGTCTCAGGTGTTTTTTCAGATTGCTCATTCGCGTAATATCTTCTTGTGTCAGGATCTCAGACGCCTTTGCAAAACCAACAACGCCAGCCACATTTTCTGTTCCTGCACGGATTTTGAACTCTTGCTCCCCACCAGTAATCTGGTTCTTAAGTTTGATTCCTTTTCGAACATACAACATACCAATTCCTTTTTGACCATGTAGCTTATGAGCAGAGAACGATGCAAGGCCTATATTCATATTTTTTACATCAATAGGTATTTTGGTAAAGCTCTGAACAGCATCTGTATGAAATACAACTTTCCGGTCGCTGCACACTTTTCCGATTTCAGCAATATTTTGAATAACCCCCACTTCATTATTGACATGCATGATAGAGACCAGAAAAGTATGGTCTTTTATAGAAGATTCTAGACTTTTCAAGTCAACACGACCTTGTGCATCAACACCCACATATGTGACCTCAAAACCTTGCTTTTCTAAGTCTTTACACGTCTGAAGAACCGCAGGATGCTCAATCTTTGAAGTAATTATGTGCCCAAATCCGTTGATCTGTGCCATGCCCCGTATAGCCAAGTTGTTAGCTTCACTTCCCCCTGAGGTAAATACAATTTCATCTGGTTCTGCATTAATACGTTTTGCAAGGAGTTTTCTGGCGTTTTCCAGAGCTTCTTTTGCATCTTGTCCAAAAGAATGCAAAGAACTTGCATTGCCATATTTCTGACTATTAAAGGGTTCGATAGCTTCAACTACTTCTTGTGCAACCCGCGTGGTTGCCGCATTATCAAGGTATACCTTCATTTTGAATATGCAATTTAGCCCCGAGATAAGGACATTTGCAGATGTCTTGGCAATTAGTATTCATTTAAAAAGTTAGCTCCTATTGATTAAAAGCCATGTCAATCTTGTCTGACGAGAACAACAATCAACTCTAATCAGTAGTAACACATAAAAACATTTATAAAGCAATCTTCAATCTCCCTGACTGAGGCGAGACAGGAGCACTATTAATCCCGAGGAAAAACAACAACAGCATTTATAAATAAAAACACAAACCCCTTTATAAATCCTTTAAAAAGATGTAGAACAGCGGGAGGCGAAAACATGGCAAAATCCAAACAAGAAACCAAACTAAAACCTGTAAGCAAAGCTAAATCTATAAGCAAAGCTAAACCTGTAAGCAAAGCTAAATCTATAACTAAGGAGCTGCCTCAAGATAAACCAAGAGACATACAAGTTGTAAATATC
>JAHJEM010000010.1 GCA_018825425.1 Nanobdellota archaeon
CACATGACAATATTTAAAAGACACCTAGAACTCTTGATGGCCACATGAAGGAGAAATACAAAGAATTAAAGCTGAAATATGGCCTTCCAGAGTATTCTTGGCTAAATAATGAATTTGAGATATGCCAGATTGAAGCTGCAGATTTCTTACTTAAAGATATTGTAAAAAAAATAACAGAGAAGATAGAGTTCTATGCTAAAACTCTTGAAGAACTGTTCCATCCAGAATCAAATATTGCAGCAATGCACGAATGTGATGTGTTCGATTCTGAGGAGAAAAAGAAGATGTTCGAGGTTTTCAAAAGACTATTGCATCATCACAGAACAGCCATGATCCTCGACTTGAACTATAGTGAAGACGCATATGCCAAACACATCAACACGCTTTTTAAGGAATGGCCAAAGTTAAGGTCAGACCTGAGCACAATCATAGGTAAAACCAGAAATTGCTGGTCATCTCCAATAAGCAGCAATGATGAATCAGGGTATTTTGGATAGAATTTGGAAAATCTGTGAATATGGAAACTTTGTCTCAATTGTGACCATTTAAGATACAAAGTTTCCAGAATTGTTGAGTCGAGTCTGTAATTGCTGACTTAAGTCAGCATTATTATCCTCGACTCAAGAATAAAATATATAAATGATGATGTTAATAGAATAAAAAAAGAGGATGAAAAGATGAAACTAATAATTCTAGGACCTCAAGGGTGTGGAAAAGGAACACAGGCTAAAATTATTGCAACTGACTTAGGTATTCCCCATATTTCAAGCGGAGACCTATTCAGAGAGAACATAAAGCAACAGACACCACTTGGCTTGCAGGCCAAAACAATAATGGATAAAGGAGATCTTGTTCCTGACCAAGTCACGAATAGCATGGTTAAAGCACGACTTTCCAAACCTGATTGTGCTAACGGATTCATTCTTGATGGATATCCAAGAAATATTGACCAGCTAAAGGAACTTCTGGGCTATACAGATATTGATAAGGCACTTGATGTCGAAATATCAGATGATGAGGCCATAAAAAGAGTGAGCGGTAGGCTTGTATGTACAAATTGTGGAGCAGGATTCCATATCAACTTCAAGAAACCAGAACAAGAAGGTGTATGTGACAAGTGTGGTGGCGCTCTGAATCGCAGGACAGATGATGAACCAGAAGCGATAATCAAGCGGCTCGATATCTACCATGAAAAGATCAAGCCGATAATCGAGTTCCTTAAAGAGAAAGGATTATTGACTATAGTAAATGGCTCTCAATCGATTGAAGAAGTGACCAGAGACATCAAACTCATGCTTCGCAGCAAATTCTAAACTCGAATGTTTGCTTAGCTGAATAATGATTTGACAACAATAGTTGCGTAACTACCAGGTCCAAGAACAAATGATACTTTTATCTTGTGCTTGCCAACATTTAGATCATCTGCTTCCAGGGAAGATTGCTTCATTTCTGAGATATTCATCAAGAGATCTCTCATTCTACCTTCAAAACTTAGTTCAGGAATTTGAGGTATTATAAAATCTCGAGGAGTAAGGTTTTCCTGCTTGAGAATCTTGTCAATAATTGGTTTGAGTTTCTCTTCCTTGACTTCGTCCATACCAAATCCAATAATTGGAACCTCAATATTAGCAACCTCTTGCCTTGGAAAGCGAAATATCCCTTGACTGTACTTCACTGTAACACATTTGAACCAGTTCAAGTACACAGAAACAAGTTCATTAAAGAGAAAAGATTGATATGCGTGAATAAATAAAGTGAGAGTCTTCTTTGGAACACATCGTAAGGCACCTATGTGATCATTTGCCTCAATCTTTGCAAGCATATCAGATGTTGATGAGGAATCTGCAGCATCTAAGACCAATTTAGCAGCCTTTTTGAAGTCCCTCTTGATTATGGATCTGCCCACCTCAACATTTACTTTTGAGAATCTCTGTTCATCAAAATAATTAGGAATAGGAGATTTGGATGCATCAGGAGCTTTGTCTAGACCGCGTACAGTGATTCCAAACCTATTAGATTCAAGATCACCAATAGATATCGGATTGATTGATTGACCCACATATTCAAACTTACAATTCCTGATTGCAGAAAGTTTTTCAGTAATCTTTGCAGGATTACCTGTTATACGTATGCTAAGGTATTGAGTTGTGACTGCTTTCTTATCCTTGTTACCGGCATAGCCAATGAATTTACGTTTCATATTGAATAACCTGCAGATGTCACCGGCTACATCCTCTGAACCCCTATCTTTCTTCTTTAGTCTGAAGATCAAAAAGCGACCATCATCAACAAGCTCCAATTTAGGAATTTCTTCGACAACGAAGTCTTCAGGGATTTGCTTGATTATGTAATCCATAATAAATGTAATAGTGTGGCTATTTTTAAAGGTTGTTGGAAAGGGAGAAATGAAAATAACAAAAATTTGGCTAATCATTGATTTATTCGCCCTAACCCCAACTTGAAAGTTGGGGTTTTAACGGGATTATATTACAGTTTAGCCAAATTTTGGAAGTTGCAAAATTCTTGATTTTGCAAGTGTTTCGAACTTGTTCGAAACAATTAAAAATCTCGCTCTAAAGAGCGGGGTAATAACCCCATAAAAACCTCGCAATCGGAAGCGAGATTTGTAATATATTCTTCCAATTATTATTGCCAATATTGGACGTTCCATAATTATAACATTTATAAATGAACACTAGTTTTGTACTAATATGAGCCTGTAGCCTAGCCTGGAATCTCTGGGCAGATAGGGCGACAGCCTCCTAAACCTATGAATTTAGGCTGAAGAGAGCTGTAGACCGGGGGTTCGAATTGCTAGTGTTGGTAGGCACTTGGCTTACGAAAGTCCCCCCAGGCTCGTTTTAGAAGATGAATAAGAAGACAGGGTTCATATTCGTAATGATTGTCCTTGGAATAGTAGGGCTAGTAGGTATTCTGTCAAAGGTTTCCCCTTGGGCGATCATTAAGACATTTCAGCATGCAAAACCAGCATATGTAATCTTATTTCTTCTCAATTCAGTAATGGTCATGGTTGTATTTACATTGAGATGGCTTGTCATCATGCGTTCACAAGGACACAATGTACCTTTCAAGAATTTATTCATATATCGAATCTGCGGCTATGGTATTGGAGCAATAACACCCACTGCCAAGACAGGAGGTGAACCAGTTAGGATCATGCTCCTTAAAAGGCACGGAATCAATATGAAGGATCGGGTTTTTAGTGTGTTGACTGACAAGATCCTTGAGACAAGTGCAAACTTCATCTTTTTTGTGATTGGTTTATTCTTGGTAATCATGAAATTTGCAGTGCCAAAGAAAACAGAATTCATTCTCATAGTACTACTCGTAGTATTCGCAGCACTAATTGGCATCTATTATACACGTATGCTCAAAGGCAAGCACTTTTTTGCAGACACGTTCAAACTTCTTAAGTTGGCTAAGGTCAAAAGGATGGCCAAATATGAAAACAGGATAATTGAGATGGAAAAGATCATGATCAACTATTTTGAGGAACATAAGCTTAACTTTTCGTTGGCGTTCTTGCTTTCAATGTTAGGATGGGTATTTACTTTTGGTGAACTCAAGTATGCTCTAAGCATAGTTGGAATAACACAGGTCAGCATAGCCCAGATATTTATCATCCTTTCATTCTTAGGAATTGCATTCTTAATACCTATTCCTCTTGCCATTGGTTCACTTGAAGCGCTACAAATCAGCACTTTCAAGATGATGAACTTCCAGTCTGCTCCTGCTGCTGTAGCCATGGCATTTATGATCCGCGTTCGTGACTTGTTGTGGACAATTATTACAATCATAGCATTAAGTTACTTCGGCTTCAATTTCAAAGGAATTGTCAAGAAAAGTCTTAGTAGAGTAGATGAAGACGTAACTAGAATACAGCTAAAAGATGGAAGCAGCATTAAGATAAAAAGACCTGGAAAAAAGGGTCATGCATGGTTCTTTAGATTAAGATAGATAGACGCCCAGCTCATACTGTCGTCACAAAAATACACCGCAGACTTGTAAGGTGTCGTATCAGGATTCAGTACTTCTAGAAAATTATTGTATTTGAGAATCATCTGATTTTTGTACTCTTCCAAATATTTTCTCAGCAAAACTTTATCATGTTTTGCGACAACACACATGTATGCAAGTCCGAGATGAATCCATACTGTTGTTCCCTCATAATTTGGAGTGAACAGTTTCTGAACAAGAATCTGTTTTTTGGGATCCCTGAAATTTGTATACTTAATCGGCATAGGATCATCCAATTTTTCCTTCTGAATTGCTTGAATAGAAGATGCAAGTTTCTTCTTATCATTAATTATGCCAAAGTAATAAGGAAAGATATTTGCATCTGCAGCAACATAGTCTTCTTTTGAGAGATCATCATAGTAATACTTACCATTCCAGAAGTTTTGATTGATTATTCTCTTGAAATCGTGGTTTCTGAATGGATTCTTCAGTTTCAGCAAGTTGAGCTCATTGCTCAGAGCTGCAACACAGCAGTTATCATAGCAAGAACTGTCTCGTTTAAAACCATCCTTTATAGAGGAGAAGTACATATTTCGCTTGACTAACTGGGTTTTACGATCAAACACCGCATTCTTGTACTCGAATACCTTGTTCTCAAGAAACGGTTTATACACTTCTACTAAATCATGGGCTTTTCCAAGCCTAAGTGATCTCAGAAAAAAAGGAAGAGAGTCTGTTGGCTGAGCATAAGAATTTATAGG
>JAHJEM010000110.1 GCA_018825425.1 Nanobdellota archaeon
CATGGAGGGTTTCTAAATCCAACTACTGCAGATTCTCTTATGGAAGCAGAAGCAGACTTTGTTGCACTTATGATCAGGAATTATTTGAAGGAATTCCATCCAGGATTTATAAAAAGCAAAAAATCTGTTATTGCAGGAACTAACTATGAGGGTAATCCTCAACCTTGGATGCAGATGTATGGTAAGCAATACGAGGAATTCAGTGTGTCTTCAGTGCTTTGGGATCTGATCGATTCTAATCAGGATCGTATGGATGATGAATATATTTTCAAATCAAACAAACCTGTTTATGATCAGATGGAAATTTCTTTACTTGATTTATGGTCTATCCTCAAACAATCCTCAACCAATGATGTGAAAGATTTATACGATGCGCTCCAGGCAAAATACCCTGCAGATAGCAAGAAAATTGACATAATCTTCGGAGGTCACGGCTTTTTTAAGGATACTGAAGGAGGAGATGGCAAGTACAATGATAAACAGACATTCTCAGACGTGAGTATGGATGGAAAATACTTGCAGCATTACTTTTTAGGAGAACCATTTGATGACGCCAATAGCAACAATATTCGCGAGTCAGGAGAAGCATTCATTGATATGGGTCGCGGCCACAAATGGCCAGGCTATCAAGTCTATGATCATGGCACAGATGAAATAGGTACTGTTGCAAATGGAGATCGTGCAAACAGGACAACACAGTCATTGATTGAAGGATCGTATGTTCAAGTACCTGGTTCAGATGATGGAGAGTTTCTAGTGACTGTTCAATATGCTGATTATCCTGAGCTGGATTACTCATACTATATTTATGCTGAAGATGACTTTGTGTATATCGAGCCTCCTGTGGGATATACTACAGAAATAAGTATTGAACCATCACCAGATGAATTTGTGGGTGAGGATGCATACACGTTTACTAGTGAAGAATACGTTGACATGATGTATGAATCCAAGAATGCAGCTGGAGTGTTTTTGGCAGATGATTCATTTGTAACATATGAATTTGACCTTGAAGAAAAGACAGTGAGTGCTATTGTGTGGAACATTGTTAAGGTAATGCTTGTTCTAGTCTTGCTTATTATTGGGCTTGTGATTTGGAAGAAATCAAAGAAGAAGAAATAAATGTTCTGTGCGGTAATGTAACAAAGTTGAAAGAAGGGCATTTAATAGATCTTATCGTGATGATCATAATCTAGAAGCCTAACTGTTTTTGTTTCTTCGATTATTTCAAAAGTTAAAACGAATGATGACTCAATATGTACTCTTCTTGCGCCTTTCATATCTCCTCGCAGAGGTTTGTAGTGGTGGGGGTTATTGCAAATTTCTTTTGCTTTTTTGTCAATGATTTCGATTTGTTTTGGGTTTTTCTTAGAAAGTTTAGATAGTTTCCTATCTAGTTGATCAGATATTTCCAAAGAGTAATTCATTTGTATCTCTCAGCAAGGCTATTTACTTTAATGAACTTGCCTTTTCTTATTCGTTCAAGCTTATCTAGATATTCTTTTTTCGCTTTAGGTTCTTCCGCAATTACTGACTGCATGAATATCTCTACTTGCTTGCTCATATTTATACCATTTTCCTTACAATAACCGGAAAATTCAGTATATATCTGCTCCTGGACACTAAATGTTTTTAATACCATTTTATCACCTTTAATTATTTTAAATAAGATTAAATAATGTTATTTAAATGTTTCGATTATTGCATTCAGCAAACTGAACAAAATTAGAAGAAAGTAAAAATGCCTTGTGCGAAGAGAATAGGAGAAGGATATGATTTTTAGGTCTAAATATATCGTTCTCCAAGTATTGATTTAAGTAGAAACAACACTATTGGATGGAAATTATCCCTGACCTGAGCATCCTCTAGGCAAGTAAAATATTGCAATTTTTTCTCATTAGGGATATTGATCATTGGAAATTCATTCTTGTGTAATATAAAGTTCAAGAGCAATCTTCCTGTTCTGCCATTGCCATCTGCAAATGGGTGTATGCCTTCAAATGCACTGTGGAAGTATGCGGTTAGGATTAAGGGGTGTAGTGTTTTCTTATTTGCATTGTACCATCTGGTAAGGGTGCGCATTTCCATTGGAATCTCGATCGGTTTAGATGGCATTGTCTTTGATCCGCGTATGTAGACTTGCATGGTGCGATAATTGCCGATCTGATCCTGTAAGTCTTCAGGAAGTGTGTTCTTGGTGACGATTTCTTGAATTTTGCAGACAAAAGCTTTGGAAATATCTTCTTTGTAACTAAGAATGTAATCCAGTGCTTTCTTGTGGTTTAATACCTCGTTGATTTCTCTTAGTGATTTGCCTTCGGGTGTTCGATTCTCAAATAGGATGTGGGCTGTCTCTTGTAGATTGAGTGTGTTGCCTTCAATTGCATTGGAGTTGTATGTGAATTGGGATGCAAATGCTTCATATCTGTTGTTGAAGCTTGCTTTTGGTAGTTTTTTGAAGTCTCTTTTGATCTTTTCGAGCTTAAGGATTTGCTCTTTTGTAAGTAATAGGTTAAGTGGGTTATTGAGTTTCTTATCAGCATCTTCCTCAAGTCGTCGCATTTCATGTTTAGAGAGGTCTGTTCCCAGGTATATTCTTTTTTTTGAGACTTTACCCTTTTTCTTAATAGATTTTGATCTATAATAGTATGTTTTATTATTCCTTTTTTGGGTTTCAGTATAGCTCATATAATAATGTATGTCTACCTTATATTTAAATCTTTCGACTAAGGTAGACACATGCCCCGTGCGGGATTAGGATTCTGAGTTACACCCCTTTGGGAAAGTGTTGTAGAAAGTAAGGTC
>JAHJEM010000111.1 GCA_018825425.1 Nanobdellota archaeon
AAAATCTTGTCCATTTCCATACATGAATTGATCATCTGTACTTACATAACCAATATCATATTCTTGTCCATTCTCATTTGTGAACTCCAGATTATATTCATCATCTCCATGTCCATCGATTCTGATATCTGATATTCTCCTGTTAGTCAGACCATCGTAGTTGAAGTCCCATGTTCCACCAAGAAGGGTTTGAGGATCTTCCATATAATCGCTAAGTACATCTCCTTCCTTAACATAGATATCAGTTCCTCCAGCAACGTTATCTGCCTTGACCTTATAATTGATCTTGTGCAGAGCAAAGACATCACCGTCTCTTTGAGCAGTGAATTTGAGTCTTGCATTGTTCATGTGATCTACATTGATCTCTACGCCTTCGTAATACTCATCATCAGTGTACATGTCCTTTATGTCAAGTACGGTTCCTCCGAAGTGGAATTCAACAATAGCATCATGCTCATTGATTAGAATTGCTCTAACTGATAGAGGCATACCTTGCTGCATAAAATCTGTTCCCAATTCGCAGATAGTGTCAGAGATTTCTCCATTAACTGAGAATTTTGCACATTCTTGATCACCCATCTCGCCAATAAATACAGGTGTAATCTCATAGTCCGCTCCACCAACAGTGTATGTCTTGGTCTCGCCCTCATGCAAAACATCTCTAATCTCAGAATCAAGAAGTCTCATCTTCATCCAGGATTCATGAGGTGAGTGAGTTGCAATCAAGATCATGTATTCTTTTCCAAGGATATTAAGATATTCTCCTTCGAATTGGCTGATATGATTATCATTATCAACATGACCTCTAAGCATTGGCCTAAACGTAAGTTGGTAATCAAAGAAATATTCATTACCATCAAACTTCAGATAATCTCCAACTTCATCATCACGGTTTTCACCAAATACTGTCCTCGCAGAAACAATATCGTTGCCTGTAAAGAATAGTCTTTGATTGTATCTGGAATCGCCCATCATGACATGGATAAGTCCACCTTCCAGAATATCAAGCTGCGCTGCTCCAACACGCGGAACAACATCACCAATTCGCTCTTGGAGCTCAAGGTGATTTCCAGGCGCACCTATCTTAAGGACATCCCCATTATTAATATTTGTATCAACTTTTTCTGAGCTTAAAGTCGCTCCTGCAACCATTGTGCTCAACATCAGCAGTGCGATAAGGACTGCAGAATATCTCATTACATTTCTCTTCTCTTTCATATTTTCCACCTTTGTCAATTTTCTTCATTCATCTATCCCATCGCGTTTAAACCTACCAATACTAGAGAAGCAAACCCAATATAAAAGGTTTGGGCGGTCCCAAATCGAAAAAAAGGAGCCATTTGGCTTATTTTAGAGAAAATAGATAGAAAATTGGTCCTATAAACCTATGTAGTATGAAACCACGCCTTAATTCGCACCAAATGTCTTAATTTTCCCTTTTTTAGCGTGATAGCCTTTTCTGGACAATGCTCATGGCAACAGTAACATCTTATGCATTTACGATCCACTATGAAAGGATATGTTCTCTTGCCTTTCTTGACCTTGACTATGGTATTAACAGAACAAGCCCTAATACATTGCATACAACTGATACATTTCTTTTCCACAATTACTGGCCTATCCATAAAATGACGTTGGAAGGTCACAAATAGCATTATCCGTTTGTAAGTATTTGGACTTTTGAACTTAATTGGCTTGACTTTATCCCCAACAACAGATATTTTGGGAATTGTCGCATGTTGCAACAAAGGAACCCTATCTAAACTTACCAAGTCACATGCCACTTTATCCATGCACAGTGCATCCGAACTAGCCATGATTATATTAGTGTGTCTTAAATTCCCACCAGATGGACCATTGCCATCCATACCAACAATTCCATCCATAATGTTTAAAACAATCTTGTCCTTGAATATATGATGCAAATCCAATACATTTTTGGAAAAGTTTACAGGGTTCTTATGTTTTACATGATGCTTGAATTTGGTCATGCCAAAGATTAATCCATAAAGATTCTTCACTGCACCTGTAAATTTAGTCAGCACATGAGTCTTGAGCTTAGGTACATTGATAACAGCGTCATAATCAAAGACATCTCCACAAAGGGTGAATTGTTTATGGGCGCGTTTCTTCTTATACAAACTCGAGAGGTTTGCTCCATATCTGTCTGCAACTTTTTTCATACCTGTCTTGTCAACAAGTGTATCGAACTTTGTTCCAAATGGATTGTCACCAATTGTTGCTGTTGCCCCACATTGATTAACAAGGCGGACTATTGCACCGACAACAGCAGGATGGGTTGTGACATGCTTGTTTGGCTTTGCAGCCATTAGAAGATTAGGTTTGATGAGAACTTTTTGACCTTTCTTGACAAACTTATCAATACCACCAAGAAGATCAATAGATTTCTTTACAGCAGCATACACTTTTTCTTCGTCATATGTACTGCATTTCACAACAGAGACTTTCATGGAGGAAATGATAATCAAGATGATTATAAATATTTCGCAAATGACAGAAACTCAACCTCTACTTCAACTTACTCTTAACAGCCTTATCAGAAATAATTGCACTATTACCTGAAGGATCCTCAATTATTAGTTTTGCCTTTTCCTGGCCCCATATGACCTTGGTAATCTTCTTAACCATGTTCTTGGCCTTCTTCTTCTCAGCAGGATCTTCGGCATCATCTCGCAGGAACTCAACCTGCTTCTTGATACGGTTGAACAAACCCTCAACATTGGTTATGTAACCATTTGCTGTTTCACCAGGTTCCATTGAACCTATATGCGGTATCTTAACCGTAGCATTAGAACTCTTTACCACGCGAATATGCATATCATTCTCTTCCGATACATCCAAAGTGTACTTAACACCCTCCTTATCCTCAGCTGCCTCAACATCTGCTTTATGATAGTTGCAGCTCGAGCAATCCATTGAAAACATGAAGCATTTGCCAAAGAATGGTACTTCCATCTCTGCTTCAGCCAAAGTCAATGTTTTATTGTTACAGAATGGACAAGGTTCACCAGTTATAACTTCGGGCTGCTGCATTCCTGTTTCCACTTTTTGTTTGTTCGCCACCCTTTAATCTTGATTGCGTCTTTTAAAAAGATTCTTATCATGAAAAATAGGGATTGCAAAAAGACTATTCAATGTTGATAAAGTTTAAAAACGCAGAAGTCGCTTTTTTCTTATTATCATCAAAGCCAAGATTATAATTAGAACTATCAATACAATCCATGCATAGGAGTAATAATCTGTGATATCTTTCTGCCCTTGTTCTGTTGTCCCTTTTTGCGGCTCGACCACAAATTTACTCTTCTTGTAATCATATCCTGCTGCACCACATATTTGGTCTGCACCCATACCTAGATGAGCCACTGATTTTCGAGCCGATTCCTTATTACAGTCAAGAAGGTCAAGATACGCCAAGAAGTTTCCATCATGTTCTTCCTTTTTTAGCTCCTCAATCGCCTTGTTGCATTGTTCAGCTGTCAGGACAAGCTCTGTCCAACCTTCAGGTATGAACATATCCATTTCTGCATTATAGCCTTCTAACACCTTACAATCATTACCCTCATCCACAATGATGACAGTAAATCCAGAATCTGCCAAAACATAAGTAGATAGAACAACAGCCAACACCAAAAGTAATATAGTCCTCATTTTCATTTTACTACACTCCGTTTGGTGCTTGTAATTTAAATAATTTCTCAATAGAAAAGTATTAATACTGCATTCTGCATTTACCTATTGAAAATGAGAAAAATCGCAAGGTATATCCTAATCTTTCTGCTTTTAGCTACAATAACGCCATCTGTCCTCGGAGACATCAGTCAATGCGACTCCAAGCTTGAAGGTGATAGCTCACAGATGATAAAAGAGAGTGATTATGATAGGTGTATTATGGACAATTTGGAAAGTGCATCTAATTGTGAGCTTATCAAGAGAAGAAGTTCTAATTATGATAGATGCATGGAGAAATATTATTCCACAGTGATTGATCTTGAGGAATGCGAGACAGCACCTGATGAGTTCTATGGTGAATGCTATGGAAATATAATAGCAAGAGATGCTACAAAAGACATCTCTGCCTGCAATGATATTGTCTTGGCCAAACCCAAAGAAGACTGTATTACCAATTTTATCTTCAAGAGAGGCATCAAAGACGCAAATGAGTGCCTTAAGATAGATGGTGATGATTTTCAGAGACATTGCGCCAAGAAAGTTGTAGCAAAACAAGGATCTGGTTTTAACAGACCACCTGAAAGTATTTGCGATCAGTACTCTGGTAATCTGCTTGCTGGCTGCCAGGATTATTTCAAAGCATACCAGCCAGGACTAAAGACTGGACTAACAATATTCGGAGGCGCATTAGCAATTGTTTTTTTGGGATTAGTAGGCTATTCGTTTCTAGGACTATATTTCCTAGTTGCACTAATTGGAATAATACTTGTTGTTACAAGCAAAGATAAAAACAAAACTAATAAAATATTGAATCTCATGGTTCTACCTGGCTTAGGAAGCATAATTGATAAGAAAACTGTCCAAGGAGTGATTCAGATAATACTCTGGGCAGTGGGTTTGATATTTATCACACTCTACTTCACTGCAATCCTTGGACTAATACTGGTTGTTGTAGTCTATATATGGACAATTATTACAACAGTTAAACAATCACAGTCTTCTCGTCACTCGAGTAAGTGATATCATCATTGACGAGCTTGGTTACAACACCTGCAACATCCTCTTCTTGTGCACCCATAATGACAAGGATGTACTTTCTGTCATACTTACCAAGCTTGATAATACCTTTACCTTCTTCAAGTCCATTTAGGCAATTACTCTTATCAAGGCCATACAATTCAGCAATAAGATCATTATTGCAAGCATTTCCCAAGAGAATCAGGCTATACTCATCTGTGTAATCAGCAAGTTCCTTATTCTTGGTCATGACAGCCTCACTTTTAATATTATCAGCAAAGCTAAATGCACCAAGTATATCCATTGCAGCAGTTACCAGAGGAGCTCTTGACCTCTCAATATCAAAGACTATCTTGGTATCTCTGAACTTGAATACATCTAGATAGAAATCAACACCATCGACTTCTTCCAGCGTACTGGATACTTCAGCGTTAGGATCTCCGCCAAAATCAGTCTCATCTCCAGAATTATCATCACCTGTATCGTCACCAGTGTCATCATAATTCTCATCAAGATCACACATACCATTATCATCTTCATCCAGACAACAATCAGAACCTATCATTTTTTTGGGCTGCGAACATTCATCAACAGGCACCACAGGTTCTGGCTCAATAGGCATTTCAGAACTCTTACAAGCTGCAAAAACTAGAAGCATTATAGTCATTAATATTAACAATTTTTTCTTCATAAGTACCACCTCATATGCATGTGAAGGTATGGGGATTTAAAAATTTTATGCATTATTATTCCACATCAAGTCTATCTGCATACTGCTTTCTGAAAAAACCAACAATGGAATCAACGGTTGCAGGATGCAAATCTACGCCTTTAGATGTGTTATTCATTAGATACTTTAGATTCTCCTCAGTTCTTGGAAGATGCATCCCCCTCCAACAATGACCTATCTCATGAGCCACAATCAGACCCTCTTGCTCACCTTTCCTGAATATGGAATTTCCTTGGATACAATAATTACTACCTATTTCATCAACCATAGCCGCAGCACCTCCTGCAGTGTATCCTGAAATAAATTCTCCTTCATGCCGTTGTACACAGCACAATTCTAATCCAGAAAATATCACTACAAGATCAGCAGGATGATCAGAGAATTCTGTTCTTGCCTGGGCAATTATGTCGCCACCCTCATAACTTCCCATATCTTCAAACCAACTATCTTCCTTCTCATGCTTAAATGGTTTTATTTCGCTAATTTGAAGTTTAATACGTTTTCCAAGCCTTGAATAGAGGTCTTCTCGCCCAGCGTAGAAGTCAGCTGCTCCTTGCATATGACGCAGGACAATTGCTGTTGTGTATTCTTCGGGAGAAAGATCGCTAACGTCTACAGAATATTCTCGTGGAATAACCCTCATGCCATGTCCTTGGAATTCATTATCCCACGTAATCACTTTTTGATCCTTTTTTGTTAGATGACCGTCCTGAACCAACAAAGAATGAATCCATTCATGAAAATAAGGATCAATAAGGACCAGCACATCCAGCTTAAGCTCATCCTCCGTTTGGGGCATTGTACTCTGGGCTATCTGCTCATTGCATCTTGCAATCTCTTGCTCCAAGTTTCTATACATGGGAGTGCTCTCTACTCCACAACCCATAACTAGAAATGGCAAAATCCACTTTAATTTTTCAAGAGGTTTCAGTAGATCATTCAAGGTCATATGCAACCGATATTAGTGCAGAATATATAAAGATTACTTTGTCTAAAGAAACCTTTTTAAAGCAACTATTGCTTCAATACACCACTGCGGGGGTTGCAGAGTCTGGAGGCAAAATGCCGGACAATCAAATGCGCAGGACTTAAGGACATGCAGCAGTTGTAAGCTGTTAAGTTATCCTGTCCCTTAGTGGGTCCGAGGGTTCGAATGGATTGTGATTAATTCACAACAACGAAAGTCCCTCCCCCCGCATACTTTACCACTGGACATCTGTGCGCAAGCTATTTAATACTCATTCTCTCCCAAATTCTTAAAATTAACAGAAAAGTATTTATATAACATATGATGTTATATATAACTTGCCAAGTTATATGACAAGAGAGACCATCATTGATCGAGACGAGCATTTGGCAGAAAATAAGAGGTTGATAGCACATCTATGGAGTGTTGATAAGACTGAAGAGTTTGCTAATGGTTATGAATTCACTCTACAGTATTTGTTTTTCAAAGACGACAAATGGATTCAGATTGCACGAATTGACAACCAGTTGCATGAAGGAAAACCAGGCACCCACATCCATATATATGGAAAGAAACAAATTAAATGGGAAGAACTTAGCTTCAATGAAGCGGAAGAAAAAATTGTTGAGATAGCAAAGAACATAATCAATCTATTAAGCAGAATGTGATAAACATGAAGATCGAAATTGTAGAAGATACTGATAAAAGAAGAGCTCAAGATAGAAAGTATATCGCAGATGTGCTCAGTGGTAAAACTAAAATTGATAAAAAAAGGGCAGAGAGAACAATTATCGTTACACCCGAAGTATTCACAAGAATATTTTCTCCTGAAAGAATCAGATTGATGCTCAAGATTAAGAGAAATCATATCAGGAACATATATCAATTAGCAAAAGAACTCAATAGAAAATACGAGGCAGTACACAGAGACATCAAATATCTAGAAGGAATTGGAATAATTCAACTCAAACAAAATAAAAGAGAGAGAATCCCTGTAATGTACGAACCCATCAGTATTCCTGAATTTGCTACAGGAGAGACTAACTGAATTATTCAATCTGTTCAACATCAAGACAGAATTTTCAAACAATCACGATACTTCATCTCATCAACAAATCCAGAATCCTTACAAAACTCATACCATTTATCCAAAGATACTTTAACCTTTTCCATTACAGCCTCATAACTGAACTTGTTTTCAAGAATTGTTTTGTATGCCTCAACTATCTTCGGATCAATAAGTGCAGCTTTATCCATCAACCGCATAAGCTTACCTTCAGGTGTTGTAGGATTTGCATCTCTTCCATGATTCAAGCAACAATCAATAACAACCTTCCTTGTCCCAAAATCCACAAGGCCGTTCTCATCCATGAACTTTTCAGCGATCTTTGCACTCCAGTTGGCATGATCCTTGTCATCTGATACAACTCGACCAACATCGTTCAAGTAACGGTAACTTTGTCCTAATCCATTCACTCGTCCTAACTCCACCCTAAAGGGTGGAGCATTACGGACTCGTAATAATGGGACAAAGTTCCCGGAACACTTAAATCGAGCAGGCGAGCCTACATCTCCCACCTAAAGGAAGGAGCTTTGGCTCGATTTAAGCGTAAGCACCTATTACAAAACCTTGCCTGTTCAGAGTATAATCATCAACTGATATCTTATTTGCCAACCCCACCTTATTCAGTGCAGAAAGCCACATGAATTCTCCGCGAAACTTCCCAGTATACTGTTCAAATAATGCTTTTGACAGATCATGTGTGTTATCAGTTATCATATTTTATCCTCCACTAGCAGTGTACCTTTTCATTCCTACTTCCCAGATTATAAGCGCAAATATAAAGAATGCGGTTACAGGCGCAAGAACTTGTATCATCCAAGGCCAACTAACTCCTCGAAGAAGAGACATTGAAGGATAATATGCGGCAATTGCTATTGGAAACAGGAAACTGACAAAAAACCTCAGTGCAGATCCGTATATTGAAGCAGGATATCTAGCAATATCACTAGTCTTGAAAAACAGGTCAATTAGTGCATAAGTTTTGACCACAATGAATGATATTGAGGATATGATTACAAAAACACTATACATAAACAATACTGCTGCTACTATCAAGATCACATAAGCGATCATACCCATGAGCACAAAGTCCACTCTAAATAAAGCCCACATTATCAGAACCATCCCTGTTATGACCTCAGCAAAGCCCTCAAGGTCAAAGGATCGAAAACTCACATTCATCAAAGGATTGATGGGTGCTATGAGTATCTTGTTGAATTCACCTTCGCGTACCATATGGACGACTTCAAATGGCACTCCAAAGAAAAGTAGATGCCCTAACCCAAATACTAATATGAATGTGCCTTGAAATAGGATGAATTCTTCAAAAGTCCATCCAGGAATACCTGCAGTATTTGCATATAATAAAATGGTTATGATTGGCCCAATTACATCTGCGATTATCAAAGACAAGACCTTTATGAAAAAGTTGGTCTTATATGCCATGTCCTTGGCGAGTTGGATTGCAACATACTGCATCCAGAGTTTTAAGTATCTCATGTACCTGCACCTGCAAATTTCTTGAATGCCGCATTCCACATCAATCTAGCAAGAACATAGAGCAAGATCACCCATGTTGCCGCTATTCCTAAGAGTGTGATTGAATATGGTATGGAATACTTCTCAAGATAGATCAATATGGGAATATATCGCATATACTGGAAAGGCAATACCAGGAAAATGTTCTGTACTGTCTCTGGAAAAAAGGTGAGTGGAAGCATGCTTCCACCTAGGAAGGCAAGCATTGATCTTTTTACTCTCCTTAGACCTCCTATCTTGAACAGCCAGAAACTAGTAAGCCCCACAATAAATGTTACCAAAAAGTACAAGGCTGACGCTAGAGCCAATGATATCACAAATAATATGAGATAAGGTATGCTTGCAATCTTGAGTCCAAAAAAGAAACCAACAACAAATACAGGCAATATCTCAATTATCAGTCCTAATCCTGTAAGGCCCAGCTCAAAAAAGTAATGCCAGACAATGAATCTGTAAGGCTTGAGAAGAGCCATTATGGTGTCTCCCCTAACAACTGACTCCTCTATCCATTTGTCACACTCACTGTATGTGATAAAACCTACAAGCATGACAAGAACATAGTAGGATACCATCTCATCAAGAGTGAAACCTTTGATCACAGTAGCATTACTGTACGCAAATATCGCTTTCCACAGATAAAAGTATATCAATAATGATACTGGAACAGAGAGCAAGCTAGCAAAATAATGCAGACGGTAAATCAATCCTACCTTAAATCCTGCTTCTGTCAATGCAAAATTTTCTCTCATATTCTTTTTTTCTCGCGGTAAATTTTTTCAATGATCTCTTCAATAGGTGGATCAGATATGTTAATATCAGCAACATTGTAGTTCTTTAGCAGATAATCTACCAGATCTTTCACAGAACTGATCTGAGTATCCAAATTTAGTACGATCTCATAATCCTTTTCCTTGATTACTTTTACTCCCTTGAATGAGAAGTTGTTTTTCTTGGTTTCCAACTTAACATGGACCAACTTCTTTTTCAAATACCTCTTCTTGATATGTTCGATACCCCCATCGTATATGATCTCACCATGATTTATTATGATCAACCTCTGGCACAATCTTTCTATCTCCTGCATGTCATGCGTTGTAATCAGAAAAGTCGTTCCCTGTTCCTGGTTCTGCCGTATGATAAAATCTCTTACCAGGTTCTTTGCAATTATGTCAAGACCTATACTTGCCTCGTCCAGGAATACAAGCTTCGGATTATGCAATAGGGCTGCGACAATCTCACACTTCATACGCTCACCCAAAGAACAATCCCGTACTGGCTTCTTTGAAACCTCTCGAAGATCCAAGTATTTTAGCATGTAGTTCAGACGTCTCTTGAATTCTTTTGACGGAATCCTATAGATCTGCTTATTCAGATAATATGAATCAATCGCTGGAAGATCCCACCATAACTGGGTCTTCTGTCCAAATACAACTCCAATGTTTCTTACATACTTTATCCTGTCTTTCCAAGGTGTATATCCTAAGACATTGACATCTCCACTTGTTGGATAGAGAACTCCTGAAAGAGCCTTGACAGTAGTAGATTTTCCTGCACCATTTGGACCGATGAATCCGACTACTTCCCCCTTGTTGATTTCAAAAGAGATGCCTTTAAGGGCAGTTTTCACTAGGTATTTCCGCTTCACCAGACTCTTTAGAGCATTACCTAAACCAGGTTCTCGCTTGTGGGTCTTGAATACTTTTTTCAGGTTCTTTACTTGGATTATTACCATTTTGTTGCCTCTATTACTGTTACAATAAGGAAAAAAACGCCAAAAGAATAAAGTCATGGCTAGACTAACAGGCCAATGATGGTGTTACGCTTGCCATAAATATCACAAAACAATAAAGTTGAGAAGTTCTATAAAAGTTTTTCGATTTCAGTGCGGAAATATTACGGAAAAAAGGCGCAAGACTTATAAACAAACAAGGCGTTTCCGACGATATATTTCATCAAATTCGGGGGAATACTCATGAAACAAATACTATGGACACTATCTTTTTTGATATTAATCAATATGACTTTTGCTGCTGATTGCGGTGGCGCAGTACAATGCGAGTGCGGAGATACACTTATTGAGGATCAGGTCATGTGGTATGACCTGATGTACTGCCAGGATAATGCTATGGTAATTGGTGCGGATGAGATCACTCTGGATTGTGATGGTCACAATATTAATAGTGAAAGCACAGGAATTATTATTGAAGGTAATAATGATGTAGTAGTCCAGAATTGCGACATCATTGATTCTGAAACAGGTGTTTCAGTTGTTGATTCTGATGCAACGTTTATTGATAATGTTGATATTATGTCTCTAACAGGCACGACAATTGTCCTGGGGGATGTTGTGCAAATCCATAGAGGATCAGACAAACTGGAATTAAACGAGTTTCTTGGAGACGTACGAAGAACCATTACAGAGAATGAATTGGCAATCCTTGAAGGAGGTACACTAACTTCGGGAGGACACACAACCAGTTATGACCAGTATTTAAGACTGAATTTTTTGGATCCCCAAGGCATTGAAAGGAATTCTGCACAAATCAGATTCTTAACAGACTATACACAAGGTATTGTTTCTGATGTCATGTCATGGAATGAAGGCGATTATATTTTTGAGTATCAGCTTGAATTCATGGATGGTTTCCAATCTAGTATTGAAGGAGATGGCTATTTGGAAGATTTTGTGGGTGAAGAAATTGTTTTTTTCGGGACTGAATTCTTAATCACTGACGCTGCAGCAACTCAAGACAATTCAATATCAATAACATTGGAAACATCTGATTTGTCTGACACATTGGGTGAAGGAGAGACAGAATTCTATGTCTTAGACGAATATATTTATGATATCACCGCTGTTGAAATCCTTGAAGGACCTCCTGAAAGCGCGAGCTTCGAAGTGAATGGCGAGATTACTCCTC
>JAHJEM010000112.1 GCA_018825425.1 Nanobdellota archaeon
AGATGTAATCGGGTGTACAGAACGTCAAGGAGACCAAGGACAATATGTATTAAAGATTCGGGATAAGGGTATGGGAATTGAACCCAGTACTCTCGACTCTATTTTTGAACCACACAAAGGAAGGCCAGAACATGGTAAGACAGTACACCAAGCAAGAGAATTTGTCCAAACTTATGGAGGAGAATTCACTCTCTATTCAGCAGTTGGAGCAGGAACTGAAGTCCAGTTCACAATACCTTACGTATGGGATAAGTATGAATTTCCAGAACAAAAACAAGAATCAACTATCTAATCCTTACAGCCTCTAGATTTCTAGGTGCAAGAGTCTCAACTCGCAATTGCTTATGAATACTTGATGCAAGATCAAGACATCTTCCGCTCTCACCGTGGTTCACAATGACTTTCTTTGGCTTAGGAGTACATCTACTTATGAAGTTCATGAGCTCTCGTCTATCGCTGTGATTGGTAACTTCAATCTTTGCAACATCCATCTTCAATGGGATTGTCTCGACCTTCTGGCCGTTCTGGAAGCTAATTTCACGAACTCCACGCTGAATTCTTCTTCCAAGACTTCCTTCTGGCTGATAACAAGTGAAAACAAGACTGTTCTTAGGATTCTCTGCAAGCTGGCGTAAATACTCCACACTAGGACCACCAACAAGCATACCGCTTGTAGCCAAGATTACACAGGCTCCAGTGTCTTCAATTACTTCTTTTCTCTCTTTAGCACTTCCGACCCTTTTTATGTTTGGCATCAAGAAAGGATTGTTGTCTTTGTGGAAGATCTGCTGGCGAACACTGGAATTCAAGAATTCAGGGTATGCTGTATGGATTGCTGTGATATCCCATACCAATCCGTCAATAAATATCTGGACATTCTCAAGCTCACTATCGCGTATGAGCTTCTCGATCATTACAATCATCTCTTGTGCTCTTCCACTACCGAGTACTGGCATGAGTACTTTTCCATTACGTTTGATTGTCTGTGTGAAAATGTCTTTAAGCAGTTTATCAGATTCACGAATAGGAGGCATGACATTATCCTTTGCACCGTATGTACTCTCAATCATCAAGGTCTCAAGCCTTGGAAAACTTGTATGACTCTGAGCTAAAAGATGAGTCTTGCTATATTTCATATCTCCAGTGTACAATAGATTGTGAAGTCCGTTTCCAATATGAAGATGAATCATTGCACTTCCTAGGATGTGGCCCGCATTATACAAGGTTATCCTGACATCAGGAGTGATGTCTGTGACTTCCTCGTATTCCAGAGTGATTGTATGCTTAACAGATTCTTTTATCTCTTCACTAGTATATATCGGCTCCTTACCTTCACTTCTCTGGATCTTGACAAGGTCAAGTTGTAGAAGGCTCATGACATCTCTTGTCGGAGCTGTACAATATACAGGACCTCGATAGCCATACTTGAAAAGATATGGTAATAGACCACTATGGTCTATGTGGGAGTGTGTGATTATGATTGCATCTAGTTCCTTTATTGAAAACTCTGGTGCTTCTAGGTACGGATATGCGCCTGCATCATTTGAGACATCGATACCACAGTCGAGAAGGATTCTTGACTCAGGTGTCTGCAATAGCAAACAGCTTCTTCCGACTTGGCGTCCTCCACCAAGATAACTCACTCTGATCCATTCCTCTTTTTTTCCTCGCAACCAGCCATTATAGATTCGTTCTCCTGTCTTGTGTAGGAACTTTCTTCTATAATCACTGTTCTGGTATAGAACTGCTCGGATGTTTTCAATAAGTTGGCTCCTGATTGCAGGAGTTCTCTTAATAAGCGGGATCCAGAAGGCCTCTTGTTTGATCTTGTTCAGGTTCTCGCCTTGTTTTCCTATTGCAAGACCTGGTTTTTCTGCTTCAATATGGACTAGGCTTCTTTGAGTATCAAAGATGATTTGGCTAACGCCTGCATCTTTCTCAATAGTCTTCCTGATAAATTTCTCTGCTTCCTCCTCATCCATACATATAGATGGGTCTGGTCGCAGTTCAATTCTCTTCTTGATTTTATTAACTATCTCTCTGATTATGCCTTTGTCGTCCTTAAAAAACGCTTTGTTCTTTGTATATAGGACTATGTTTGCACCTTCGAAACTTACATCGTCTATTTTGCCTGAAGGAACATCCTTCAGAATTTCTTGAATTATATCTGCTGTCAATTTATACCTCTAAAGAATAGGTTAGTATCTTTTATTTTACAATATTTTATTCTACTTTCACGTCTAGTATTTTTGTGATACGTTTGGTCACGCCATCCTTATTTATTATGAAGACATCAACACCATTTCCTGATGCACTGTCTCTCTGAATTGCTGCATTCAAGCATTTGAATGCTAATTTTATACCGTCAGCTTCAGTCATGTCCTTTTCATATAGAGTTTCTAAGACTCCATATGCCATAACACTTCCGCTTCCACTTGATACAAAATCATCAATGTCAGTAAGTGAACCGTCTGGATATAGATCATAAAGACTGTTATCTTTGTCAAATCCAGCCAATAGGAAATGAGTTACTCCAGGAATTACTGAAAATGATCTGATGTTTTGGTAGATCATGCCTGACAACAAGTTAGCAGCTTCTTTAACAGTACTTGTTCTACCTGTTCTCATCTGCCGCAGTTTAAGTTCTGCTCTCAAATACTTGACCAATAGCTGCAAGTCTGATACAGATCCTGCTGTTGTAACTGCAATATAATCATTTACAGGCTGCACTTTCTGTACTTTTTTGTCTGCAATAAAATGACCTGCGGTGGCTCTTTTATCAGCAGCTAATACTATACAATCTTTGCATTTTATACCTACGGTTGTAGTTCCAGTCTTAAGTTGTTCCATTTGTACTCACCCAAATTGCTTTCTGAAATTAATTTCCAGAAGAATTCATTTAACCTTGAAAAATGGCTTTTAATTTATAAAGGTTGCGGTTGGAGAGGGAATTATTTGACCTTTTCAGACCATTTCCCACCAGAGGCAGGTCTGTTCCGAGCATAAGCTCGGCCTAATCTGGAAAGCCAATTTCTCTGCTATCACTAAATATTTATAATTGAACAGTTAAACTAAGAACAGAATGACCCTATACATGATTGGAATTGGTCTTAATGATGCCAAAGACATCACGCTCAAAGGCCTTGAGATCATCAAGAAATGTGCTTTTGTCTATCTGGAAAGCTATACTTCTCTTCTCCAGTGTCCAATAGATGACTTGGAAGAGCTTTACGGTAGGAAAATCATCGAGGCAGACCGCGAATACGTGGAAAAAAAAGCAGGCCTGATACTTGATAAAGCTCTTGACGAGGATGTGGCATTCCTAGTTATTGGAGATGTTTTCGGGGCAACAACCCACACTGACTTATTCCTTCGCGCGGAAAAGGAGGGTGTGGATATTGAAGTCATCAACAATGCAAGTGTTCTGAACGCAGTAGGTATTGTGGGTCTGGAATTATATAAGTATGGCAAGGTCACAAGCATTCCTTATCCTATGAAAGGATTCAATCCGCTTTCTTTCTACGGTGTTTTAGAAGAAAACCTAAAAATTGGTGCTCACACATTATTATTGCTTGATATCAAAGCTGATGAGGCGCAATTCATGACAGTAAATGAAGGCATTAGCAGGCTTATTGAGGCAGAGGAGAACTTCAAGAAGGGCATAATTAGCTGGGATACCAAAGCTATAGGTATAGCTAGACTAGGAGGCAAGGCCAAGATACTACCTGGCACATTAAAAC
>JAHJEM010000113.1 GCA_018825425.1 Nanobdellota archaeon
AATTGTATGATTATAATGCGACTAATCCTGTTGTACAATATCCTTCATGTATGGTTAATTCCAAACCGAGTGCTTTAGAATACATACCTCATTTTGGTTTTGTTATTGCTAGTGGAGGAAATTTTATTCATTTAACTAATAAAAATTGTGTTGAGTTGCAAACTCCTAGATTATTAGGTCATTCTTTTAATCATAAAGAAATCAAAGAAATGGATTGGATTCCGCATTCTACCAGGAATTGTGCAAAGTCGTCATAATCCGATGGAGCCTGTCCGCATATTCCGATATACTTACCCTTTGCATTACAAACCTCGATGACTTGCTTGATCAATTTTTTGACAGCAGGATTCCTCTCATCATAAATATGCGAGACAATCTCACTATCCCTATCAAGACCAAGTGTCAATTGGGTCAGATCATTACTTCCAATGGAGAATCCATCAAACAATTCCAAGAATTCCTCAGCCAAAATGACATTTGAAGGAATCTCACACATGGCAATCACACTAATACCATCCTGTCCTTTTCTGAATCCATTCTCTTCCATTGCATGCAATACTTTTTTGCCTTCCTCGATAGTCCTACAGAATGGAACCATGAGAACCATGTTCTTCAGGCCATATTCATAGAATACTTTCTTGAATGCTTCACATTCTAGCCTGAATGCTGCCTTGTAATTGTCAGAATAATACCTTGAAGCACCTCTCCACCCTATCATTGGATTGTCTTCTTTTGGCTCAAACTCAGTTCCTCCGATAAGATTTGCATACTCATTGGATTTGAAGTCTGCCATTCTGACAATGACTTTCTTTGGATAAAATGCAGCACAGATTTTTCCAATACCTTGTGCCAAGGTATCAATATAGTAAACCTGCTTATCCTTGTACGCAGCAGTCAGTGACTCAATCTTATTCTTGACTGTCTTATTCTTCAGCTTGTCATAATGAATCAAGGCAAGAGGATGTATCTTGATATAAGAATTAATAATGAATTCTTCCCTTGCCAAACCCACCCCTTCATTAGGTATAAAACTTGCCTCAAAGCACTGGTCTGGGTTACCCACATTCATCATGATGTGTGTTTTGGTTGCCGGCATGTTAGAGATATCTTCTTCATGGATCTCAAACTTAAGAATGCCTTCATAGACAAAGCCAAGATCACCTTGACTGCAATCAGCTGTCACATCAACGCCGTGAGGTATCTTCTGGGTTCCTGTCTGGGTTCCCACAACACAAGGTATTCCCAATTCACGGGAAATGATTGCAGCGTGGCATGTCCTTCCACCCCTGTTTGTCACGATTGCAGAAGCTATCTTCATGATCGGCTCCCAATCAGGATCAGTCATATCAGTCACAAGTACCTCTCCAGCTTTGAAGTCCTTGATTCCCTTGACATCCTTGATAACATTGGCTTTTCCAGCACCGATTCTTGCTCCAACACTCTTACCTTGGATTAGTACTTTTCCTTTCTCTTGAAGCAAGTATTCTCTTAGCTTGGTTACATCTTTCTGACTGTGAACAGTCTCAGGTCTTGCCTGAACAATAAACAATTCTCCAGTCTCTCCGTCCTTAGCCCACTCCATGTCCATTGGCTTATGATGGCCTGCTTTAGCAGAGTAATGATCCTCTATTGCAACAGCATATTTTGCTAGAGTGAGCACCTCATCGTCATTCAAACAATAACTGTGCCTTTCAATAGTAGTGGTATTCACATTTTTTACTGGCTTCTTAGGATTGTTTGTGTATACCATACGAATCTTCTTTTCACCAAGCTTCTTTGTGATTATTGACCTAAAATTATGACGCAAAGTAGGTTTAAAAACATAGAACTCATCAGGGTTTACCGCACCTTGGACAACATTCTCTCCCAAACCATATGCTCCTGTTATGAAAACCACATCCTTGAATCCAGATTCAGTATCTAATGAAAACATGACACCGCTGCATGCTTTGTCACTTCTTACCATTTTCTGGATACCTATTGAAAGCGCCGCATCAAAATGTGAAAACTTTTTGTCCTCCCTGTAAGATATTGCTCTATCAGTAAATAAACTGGCTACACACTTCTTGCATGCTATTAGCAATTCGTCATGACCTCTAATATTCAAGTAGGTCTCTTGTTGGCCAGCAAAGCTAGCATCTGCTAGGTCCTCAGCTGTGGCACTGCTTCTTACTGCAACGTCAACAGGTTCTCTGCCCTGATTGTAACCTCCGCATAAATCATAATATGAACTTACTATTTGATCCTTTAGTTCTTGAGGAAACTCAGCATTCAGTATGACTTCTCTCACCTTCTTGCCTTTGTCTTTTAGGTCAGTCAGATCTTGTACTTTAAGTCCATTAAGGACTTCTTTAATTTTGTCCCTGATACCTGCACGATCCAGAAAATACCAGTATGCTTTTGCTGTTATTGCAAAGCCATTAGGCACTTTAACCCCTTTTGGTGTTAAATTCTTGTACATCTCACCTAACGATGCATTTTTTCCACCAGCACGAGGCACATCCTCAATACCAATTTGATCAAACCACAGAATGAATGCGTTATCTTTATCTACCATTTTTTGCCTCGAATTCTTTTTTTCAATTTACATCCTAGAAAAAAGCATCTCACCTCTTTTCCCCAGGAACCAATTTAATTCATTAGTTGTTCGCTGCCTTTTAAATATTTTGTAACGATTTCAGAGTGGGAATAAACATATATGGCATATATGTATGAAATAGCAATTTTCATCTTAAAAAAGAAATCCATATAAAGTCTTCCAGCTTAGTCATTCCAATGGGGTTGATAGGTATTATCAAGGACTTACTCATAGTCTATATAACCATACGTATCCTGATTATTTTCTTATTTAATCTTGAACCTGGCTTCCATGTGGTCTCATTTGTTATTGTACTACTTGTTCTAGCATTGATTGGTATTTTGCAGAGAGTGCATATCCTACCTAGCCATAAAGGGTGATTTATAAGGGGATTAGAGAAAAGAAGTGGCAATTTATTATATTTACTTCCACAACCTATTTAAATGGAAAACCAACTCTAGAGGACCATGCCTCGTATGACTAGAAGAGAAAGGCGAAAAACCAAGAGAACAACGTCAACTTCACAGCCTATTATACCCATAAAGGTTGAGAAGAAGGAAGACAAACAAGATTATACTCATAGAGGGAATCGAGGTAAATTCTTCAATTGGTATGGGAAGAATCTCAAAAAGATGATGATCCTTCCACTAATTATGGTGGTATTTGCAATTGTCATGATTATATTTCAGACTGCTACAACAGGCAGCTTTGTCAATAAAGGAATCAGTCTGACCGGAGGTCAGACCATTACTGTGACACATGAAGGACTTGATGCAACATTGGTAGAAACCACCTTGCGTCAAGAGTATCCTGCTGCTGACATTGGTGTAAGGGTTCTCAGCGAATTTGGAACACAGAAGGGGTTGATTATCGAAAGTTCATTAGATGCTCCACTTGACGGAATTCTTCAGATCATGATGCAATGGGTCCCGGATGTAAAAGAGAATTATAGTGTTGAGACCATTGGAAGCAGCCTAAGTGAAGGATTCTTCAGAGAGATCTTGATAGCACTTCTCATTGCATTCATTTTTATGAGTATAGTTGTTTTTGTCTTGTTCAGAACATTATGGCCGAGCCTTGCAATAATTGCAGCAGCACTTGGAGACATGATATTTGCTGTTGCCATAATTAATTTGTTTGGAATAAAACTTAGCACAGCAGGTATTGCCGCACTTCTAATGCTCATTGGTTATAGTGTTGATACTGATATCTTACTCACCACAAGAATTCTTAGAGCTAAAAGAGGAGACTTCCTGGAAAGAACCAAGAAAGCAATGGCCACAGGTCTTACCATGACAGGAACTGCTTTAGGCGTTGTCATTGTTGGTTTGATCTTTGCTGAATCTGATGTTTTAAGGCAGATTTTCACCATCCTACTGATCGGTTTAATTGCAGATCTTCCATTCACCTGGATACAGAATGTTACAATACTCAAAATATACATGGATAAAAAATCAAAGAAGAGTAAAGGATGAATAAATTCAGTAAAATGTTCAAGAATGTACGGATAATTGCATTAGTTGTACTACTAGTGTTTGCACTGGTTGCAATAAATCCTACTGGAAC
>JAHJEM010000114.1 GCA_018825425.1 Nanobdellota archaeon
CAACAAGTGGATATGATACCAAAGCAATTTAAAGGGACGGTTCGAAAACTCTTGAAGAAAGCCGATGAAAAGAAAATATTTGATGAAATCACAAGAAAACTGGAACTAACTAAGATACTCGATAGAGAAATTGACCAGATATCTGGCGGAGAGCTCCAAAGAGTTGCAATCGCCGCAACTGTAATGAAGAAAGCCAATGTATACTTCTTTGATGAGCCAACTTCCTACCTTGATATTAAGCAGCGCCTGAAGATTTCAAAGTTCATTACAGATCTGGCGGACGAAGAGACTGCTATCATGGTGATTGAACACGACTTGATAATACTGGATTACATGACGGACTTTGTGCATCTAATGTATGGAAAAGAAGGGGCTTTTGGAGTTGTATCAATGTTAAAGTCTACTAAAGCAGGTATAAACGTTTATCTATCTGGATATTTAAAAGAAGAAAATGTGCGTTTCAGGGACCACAGGATAGAGTTCCAAAAAAGAGCTCCGGAAAAGAAAAAAACAGGAACAGAGATTGCGAACTGGAACGATCTTGCATACGAGCAAGGATCATTCAGTCTGAAAGTAAACAAGGGAGTGATACATGCGCGGAAGACAATAGGGATACTTGGTGAGAATGGGATTGGAAAGACGACTTTTGTAAAAATCCTCGCAGGAGAGATAGAGACAGATGACAGTATTAAGGAGTTAAAAGTTGCATATAAGCCGCAGTACTTGGAGCAAAATGATGAAGTAGTAGCTTCTTTCTTAAGGACTGTATTTGATAAGTATTCAACCCTGATTGCAAACCCTTTGAAATTAAATGATCTTATGACAAGGAAGCTAAACGAGCTCTCTGGAGGGGAACTGCAGAGAGTTATGATTTCAAGATGCTTGTCAGAAGATGCAGATATTATCCTTATGGATGAGCCATCGGCATATTTAGATGTTGAGCAGAGGCTGGAAATATCGAAGGTGATAAAAGCAGTGATGGAACAGACAGGAAGATCAGCATTGATAGTGGACCACGACTTGTTATTCATAGATTATTTATCCGATGAATTGATAGTGTTTGATGGAGAGCCGGCTGAGAGAGGAATCGTTAACGGTCCCTTTTCAATGGAAGAAGGGATGAACGTATTTTTAAAAGACCTTCAACTAACATTCAGAAGAGATGAGGAGAACAATAGGCCAAGAGCAAACAAGCCTGAATCACAGCTAGACAGAGAACAGAAAGGCAAAGGCAAACTTTACTATCAATAAAAAAAATTAAAAAAATTAAATTATGTCGCCAGCGATAAAAAACTGCCCGCTATAGCTTCCCGGAATCTGATTTTCTGTAGCACTAATCCTGAAATCTATATCCTGCACAGATCCGTTTCCCGGATTCAATACAGGTTCAACTGTTGTATAGCTTCCAGTAAGAGTGTTGCTGGTTGCAAATCCATCTAAGGAATACTCGATGTCATCCAGAGGTATCACATTGTTTCCGCTTGATAAATCTGTCCCTTTTACTTTCAGCTGTACATACTGGTTTCCAAGGTTGCTTACAGTAACGGTCTTAGTACTAACATTTCCAGGAGCGATTTCAAATCCAAGGCTGGTCGTTGCAGATATTGCTGCAAGACCTGTATATTCAAACTCCGTGCTGTCTGCAAAATCTTGTCCGTAGATACTTGTGATTGTTGCAGTCAGGTTATACCACTTCGCTTCCTCATAATATCCCATACTCACATTAGTTTTGAATAATACATGTGTCTCGTTGCTTGAAAATACTGCCATTGAAAACTCCTTTTCATCCACTGTTATCGTTGCTGATTCTATCTCGCTGCTATTATCCAAATCATAAGCTTCCAGCGACACTTCAAAATATCTCGTACTACCTGTAACTGGGTCGATCTGCACTCCTTCTTTTGTTATGTTGTCATCTGCAAGTATTTCAATACTCCTTATCACAGGGTCGTTGTTTGTTATGTTTACAAAGACGTCAATTATGATTTCAAGAGGGTCATCGCTGCTATTAACGCTGCCATTCAGGGAATTATAGAAGACAGGGGTTGTTGCATAGAAATCAAAGGAGTTATTGTCAGTATCAAGGTTGCTTGATCTTCTCAGGCTTTGGCCTTCAAAAACACCATCATGTGGCGTTCCTTCATAGAAATCCTCTCCGATGAGCAGCGGATCGCCCCAGCCAACTGTATCGACTGCCATTGAGCCGTTCATAAGACTAACTCCTGCATTGCTGTTAGCAATGGTCATTGGCTCCTCATAATCAGGATTCGGCCAGGAGGAATTATCCTTGTTTAGGCTAAAACCAGAGTCTGCTATCAACAAGTATCCTCCGGCCGAAAGGTGGGTGTTTGGGGGGAGTGTGGCGTCATTCTGAGAAGCTTTTGTTGCGATTTTCCAGCCCGAAACTTCAATGTTTGTATCGCCGTCATTATATAGAAGGACTGCTTCTCCCCCGTTTTCAGTATTTAAGGGGTCGTATAGAACTTCCTTGATCAGTATTGCTCCACTAATCTGTTGAACTAATAGGATAGCTATCGCTACCAAAATAAAAAGTCTCTTTTTCAAAATAATCACCTCA
>JAHJEM010000115.1 GCA_018825425.1 Nanobdellota archaeon
CATTGTATAGGTGATCTCCAAGGGTTTCTCTGACAATGGTTCCTTGTTCCATGGCATCTAATGCCTCTTCGAGGGTTTGAGGCAAGGTGCCGATCCCTCTCTTGGCTCTCTCTTCTGGAGTCATTTCATACACATTCTCTGGAACCTTGTCTGGTGGAGTGTATTTTCCTTCAATACCTTTTAATCCTGCAGCAAGCATGACCGCGTACGCAAGGTAAGGATTGGCTGTTGGATCAGGACTTCTGAGTTCAAGTCTGACAGCTTTTTCTTTATCTGTAGCTGGAATTCTTATGAGATTGGATCTGTTGGTGGGGTCCCAGCATACATAGACTGGTGCTTCGCATCCAGGTACAAGCCTCTTGTAAGAGTTTACAGTAGGATTGAGTACAGCGGTTATCTCGTTTACATGGGTAAGTAATCCTGCTAGATATTGTTTGGCTACTCTTGATAGATTGTCTGGAGTATTTGGATCTGCAAAAATATTTTTGTCTTTTTTGAACAATGACTGGTTCAAGTGCATACCGCTGCCATTTACTGGTTTGCCATGATATGTTATCATTGGTTTTGGCATAAAGCTAGCAAATACTTCATGATGCTCTGCCACTTTGCGTAAGACATACTTGTAGAGCATCGTAGCATCGGCCATACGCATGGCATCTAGATGCATAAACGTGATCTCGTGTTGGGATGGGGCCACTTCATGATGGTCTGTTGTGAATTCATAACCCATTGATTGCATTACAAGCTGGGCTTCTTTTCTTACCCTGCCTTGTTTTCCTCCTTTGAAGTATCCGCCTGCATCCATGAGCACAGGCAACCCTTTTTCTAGTATTGGAGCTCCTTGCTTGTCTGCTTTGAACAAGAAGAATTCCAGTTCAGGACCAATATAAAATGTGTCTGCACCCACCACCCCTGCTTTCTGAATTGTGGTTTCAAGCACATTACGTACATCTCCCTCATACCTTGATCCGTCAGGATTTACAATGTTGGCAAACATTATCATCTCTTGGTAGCCTCTATCTGGAAATGAGAATGATTCTGTCTGATAAGACCAAGGTGTGACAACGGCTGTCTCTGGAATGGGTACTGCCTTCTTATCGCTTTCCTGGATCCTTGCTTGCCCTAGAATGGAGCCCCCATCATAACCAATGCCTTCCTTGAATACTGGTTCTGTCAAAGCATAGCTTGGGACAGTAAAATCACACTGTATGTTTCCTATCAGGTCAGAGAAGAACAATCTCACGAATCGAATATTTGGATTATCTTGCAATTCTCTAAGAACATCATCTGGACCTTGGAATCTCTTAACGGTTTTAGGATTAAATCTATCTTGCTCGCCAGCCATTATTTATCACCCGGATTAATCTATGGTTAGGGATGTATTTATAGATTTGGATAGTGGAGAGGTCTATTTGTCCAGCTTTTTGTTCTCTGACAAATGGTTTTCTCTAGAAATAATGCTTTTTTTAATATTTTTTTCAAGGTCTTTTCTTGCCCTTCCTGCAATGCTGCCTCCTTTATTGGCAGAGTCCTTGCATTCATCTAATCCTTGAGAATCTGATTCTTTGGTGATTTCTGTTGTTGATTTCTCTCCTAGCATTGTGAATATAAGTTCTAGATCAGTCATATGATCTCGTAGGTTCTGGTTTTTCTTCTGCAATTGCTTGAATTCCTTGTATTCTCCTATTGTTTTTCCAAATGTTGCCTTACTGATTTGGCTTGTGAGTATTGCAAATTCGTTTTCCGTATTTATTTCCCTGTTTTTCCATTCATCTGTGAGTTCTTGTCTTATTGCTATTCCGCGGAGTCTCTTGTCTATCCAGTCCTTTGGGTAGCCCTTTAGCTCATAGTATTTCTTGATTCTGTCTTGTCCGATTTCAGGATTTTCAATTTCCTCAATCCTCTCATATCCAACTTGTGCCAGCCATTTCTTGAATGGTTCTGCTTTTTTTGAAGGGATTGATTGGATTAGTCTAAATAGTTGTTTTGTGTTGGCAACATCTGTTAACCTCATTTTGCCATCTGGAGCCATCAACTTCAAAGCGTGACAATTTGTCACGGTTTCATCTCCTTCCTCTTTTAGTCTTTGTTTAAGTTTTCTCCAATACGCGGTGGGATC
>JAHJEM010000116.1 GCA_018825425.1 Nanobdellota archaeon
ATCTATGCATCACTTCATGAACAAGACATCACGAATGTGAAAATACTTTCACATAAGCTCAAAGGTGTTGCTGCAAATCTACGTGTCGCAGATGCGTTGGAAGCCTTAACCATTGTGAATACATCTGCTGATTTTCCAGCAATACACTCCAATCTGGACAGATTCTACCGAATCATCTCAAAACTTTCAGGTGAAATGCCGGAAAGTATCGCAGACACTGCACATGTAAGAAGCGATGAAGATGAATTTGTTGTTGATTTTAAAGATGAAAGTGAAGATGATCTTGTTCTTGATTTTAAAAATAAATATGAATTTGCAACTCCGGAAGAACTCAATATACATGACAGTGATGTACCGAATATAATTGAAATGCCTGAACTTGCAGACGATGATTTTTCACCAACACAAATCAAAGATACCTCTTCAGATTTATTGGACATAGATTTTGATACAGTTGATGCAAACGAGTTATCTTTGGAACTTGCTAACATAGATGAACTTCCAGATACATTAGATGTTATTGAGGGTACAGACACATTAGAACTCCTTCACATAACTGAGAAAAAAGAGATTAAGCCTGTTACGCTTTTGCAAACTCAAGAGAAACCGAATGTAAAAATTGACTATAAACCGGAAGCCGTAGCAAATGAGATAGGCATTGACATTGAATCATTTCATGAGCTTTTTGATGACTTCCTGGATGAAAGCCAAGTCAAATGCAGACAAATAAGGACAGCCATAAATGATGGAAATTCCGATTTATGGAAGGCAAAAGCAATAAAACTCAAAGGAATGAGTGAAAATATGAGAATTAAAGAGTTATCTTATGAGCTTGATACTATTATTAGGACTTCTGATTCCAATGCAGCTTTGGAGTCTATCAACAAAATTGATGCGATGATGTCGCAAATTTCACTAAAAGGGGCCTAAATATGCAACTAGGACTAAAAAACAGACTAAGGCTCATAAGTCTTTTCCCAATCTTAATTCTATTTTCAATTACGAGTTATTTTTTATATGACTCGTATGTAAATTATAAAGCGGCTCAAGTCTTAAAAGATAAACTTTCCGAAAACAGGCTCCTAAATGAGTTGGTAGGAAATATATCTCGTGAAAGAGGTATGACTGTTATCTACTTGGGAAACTCCTCTGAAAACACATTAAAGTCTCTGACAAAGCAAAGAGCTATTGTTGATGAATTACAACAAAAATACACTGCACAAACAGAAGCTAACAGTGATTTACATGATCATTCCCAAGGGCAGGAAAACTGCAGTACATGCAGCAATATTAAATCAATTTCTGAATCGATTCAAGATATTAATAAAATAAGAGTTCTTGTTGATACACAGCAAACAAATTTTACTGATGTTTATGAAAAAGTCTATGGCAAAGCTCAAGCTAAAGGTATCAAACAGTTAGAAGAAATTACCAGTAATCAAATGGATGCTGAGATTAACGAACTCTCATCATCTTACATCTCTATGGTGAGAGCGAAAGAGTTTACTGCCGCCGAGAGGGACTTTATCTCTTTTGCTATTGCTCGTGCTACTACTCTTGAAGAAGGTGAGTTTAACACATGGATTTCACTTATTGCCAAAGCCGATACAGTAGCATATGATACGCTTCAAAATAAAGATTTAGTTGCCCAAATTAATAGTATCTTCAAAAATGAAGACACCCTTGAACTCTTAGATGACATCAATACAGAGAGAACTCAGATTCTCACCGATGCACAAGAAGGAGAGTACGAAACAAGTTCGGGCATCTGGTTTACGATGCTTTCTGAAAAAACAAATATTTTATCCAAAGCAGAAGATGCTGTTCTGTCTGCCATGGATGATAGAGCTATTCAGGTCCAAGTTGATGCTCTTCAGTTCCTAACAATTACCTTAACTATTTGGCTCGTTTCTGTTATTCTTGCTGTTCTTGGCTTTCTCTTATCAAATGAGATTGCAAGAAATATCAAAAATCTTGAGAACGTACTTCAAAAAGTTGCAGAAGATACAGATGATGCAAAAAATAAATCAAATATAAACCTTCATACATCTGAGGGAACTGCCGAAGCCTATGCACTTCTTGAGAGAATTATTAAACAAACCAGAGAAGATAAAACTTTCGCGCAAGAAGCAAGTGAAGCAAAATCTATGTTCCTTGCAAATATGTCTCATGAAATTCGTACGCCTTTAAATGGAATCGTTGGATTCACAGAGCTACTTAAAGATACTGGTC
>JAHJEM010000117.1 GCA_018825425.1 Nanobdellota archaeon
AAATTATAATAAGATTCTATTAGAGGATATTAAAAAATCATTTGAAAAATTAGAAATCGTAACATCCAAAACTCACAATAATAAGATATGTATAACAAGAAAGAAAGAGGTTGAAAAGTTTTTTAAAGAAATAAAACCCAATAATCCCAAGCATATGATGAAATATACTACAATTAAAAATAGCCCTGTGGTGTAGTGGCCAATGAATGACAATTTATATTATGTATTGTCTTCGGCTAGGCATATCGGGCCTTGGACTACAGCTTTACGAGAGGCTTCCGCCGTCTGCAAAGCTGTAAAGCAAACTAGATCAAGGCGATGAGTGTGATTAAGTAATATTAGTCATGCTATGACTTAGGAGGATACCCGGTGACCGCGGTTCGAATCCGCGCAGGGCTATTTTTTATGCTCTCTCTAATCTTTTTAAGATAATTAACTTGACAAAATTGCTTTATAAGAAATCAAATACAATATATATATTATTCATATATAGCATGGGAGGTAAAATTATGGTCACAACAAGAAGAGATGTTGCAAGAAGAGAAACACGAATAGAAGATAGAAGAGATGTTTCAAGATTAGATATAAGAGTTGAAAGAGATGTTTCTGAAGCAAGAAGAGATGCAACAGAAGCACGAAGAGAAGCATCAGAAGCAAGAAGAGATGCAGCAGAAGCAAGAAGAGAAGCAGCAGAAGCACGAAGAATGATTGAAGAAAGACTTTTGGAAGAAAGAAGGAGAAGATAAATCACTTCATCTTTCAAAAGTTTTCTTTTTTATTATATTTTTATATTCAGTTACCTACAATGTTCTCAGTTCATACGATTCGCGTGGGGATATTCTTAGAATCATGTGATTACGTCACTATACACAGAATGTAATATATTAGCTTCTGGACTAATTATTTATAGATTGATAGAATGATAAAAATAAGAAAAGCGCGCCTGGCTGATGCTAATCGGATGATCCAGGTGCTTGTTGATGCATATCATGGCAATTATTCCGCTGCCGGAGAATATTATTCACGCCAGGAATTAGTAGATCCTAATTATCAAATAACATCAGGCCCATATAATTCACGCGAAGTGTTCGTAAGAGAGAATGTAAAAAGTCTAAATAAGAGGCTGAAATCCCCATTCGAAGCTTTTGTCATGTTTGATGACAATGATATGATTGGATACATAATAATCGAGAATCATTTGGGAAGAACGTGGATAAATGATATTATTATCAAGAAAAACTATCAAAACAAGGATTTGGGCAGGAAATTATTTTTGCATGCAACCAAAAACAAGAAGCAGATATACCTTTGGGTTAACATGAAAAACCCAGCATTCAAGTTCTGGAAAAAAATGGGCTTCAATGAAGTGCTGAAAGAGTGTTTGATGATGAAAAAATAAACACGACCAACAGGTTCAATTCTGTTTTTGTGTAGCACAATCTAATTTTAGAGCTTCTTGATACTCACTTAGCTTTAGTCCAGTTGTCTTGACAACGTCTTTAGCTCCTGAGACAAGCTCCCTCAGCAAACCAAATCCATGGAATGTGTAAGGTGTGTAGCCTTTCAAAGCTGTTGCTCCAATTTTGAATTCTCTTTCTGCTTCTCTTTTAGAATCTATTCCACCTGCAGAAAATATAACAGAGTCTGGAAATTCGCTTCTCAAGGTAGAAACTGCGGATGATCTGCGACCTCGTAGAAGTTTACCGCTCACACCTGCGGTTGGATATCCCCATTCTTCAGATGGAACGTCTTTCTTTGGCACAGTCAGAGTATTTAGTGCTGAGAAACCATCTCCCCCTCCTTCAAGCCATGCACCACATGCTTCAATCCAGTGATTTTTATCATGATCATATGGCCACAGTTTTACAATCTTGAGTTTGTCTCCAGATATCTCTGAGATTGTTTCAGCTGCTCTTCTGAAGTTCTCTACACGTCTCAAGTATTTCAGCTCTTCTGTGTTGGGTGAGGATGGGTTCCATACAAACCCATCAACATATGGGTTCAGTTCCCGAATCAATTGTTTCAGTTCTTCGTAGCTTGTCTCTACATCTGGCTCTGGTATTCCACAAACACTGACTATTACAGGAGTTTCGTAACCATCTTCTCTGTATTTTCTTATTTTGCCAAGGAAGTAGTCTAATCCTTTGCTTGGAAATCCTTGTGCATTGTATATGCTTCTTCTATGAGCTATCACCCTTGGCTTGGGATTGCCTTCCCTTGGATTTATAAAGTCAATACCACTGGTCTACTGACCAGTGGATAAAGACACTAATTCTCAAAAAACAAAAAATAAAACGGGAAGCGAAACCTGTCCCGTTACAGGCACAATTCAATTAGATGTAGGTTTCGCTGCCTTAAATTAG
>JAHJEM010000118.1 GCA_018825425.1 Nanobdellota archaeon
GCGGATTATGCCTGTTCTTTCCAATGCACTGCCAGTGGTTATATGTGGTTTTTTTGCCACATATGTTTGACCCAATAAGAGCTCTTGTTCAATTGGTACAAGTATTCCTGCAGGCATATGGCTTGAGGATTCATATCTCTCAAAACTATCCATACTACTAAGCATTTTTTCCAGATATTGACTATTCATATCCACAGAAATCTGATGCCCATATATTAAACTTGCTCTTAAATCGAGCTAAAGGCCCTTTTTAAAAAAATATTAATACATCTTATACAAAACAAGGTCTATGAAAGTTTTATCCCTGCTTTATTTGATTATTGCAATCATTCTAATACAACCTGTTCTTGGAGCAACCATCCAGGGTTCTGTGTATGATTATGAGTTGACCAAGGTAAGTGATGTTGTTGTAAAGATAGATACGGTCCCTTCTCAGGTCTTTGTTGCAAAGGACGGTGATTATGAATTCAATGTGCCTGCGGGCAATTATTCCATTAATGCAACTCAATTCATTGATTCTGAAGTGATTGCATACTCATTGGACCACATAGAGGTTCAAGAAGAAGGTATTTACAGGCTCGATCTTATTCTCTTTCCAGAAATCCAAGAGGAAGTCATTGAAGATATTGACCTTTCAGATATAGAAGGAGAATTCCAAGAGGATGTTGATGAGGGCAAAGTTAGCTTTGGTTTGATTATAACCATAGTTGTGATAGTGGTAATTCTGTTGTTAACCTTTAGGTATATTGCGAAGTTGAATAAGACGGATAAGAAAGTGGATGTTGAACCTATCTTATCAGATACAGAGACCCAAGTCTTGGAGTTTATCAAGAAGCACAAGCACACAACCCAAAAAGAGATCCGAAAGGCATTTCCTCTTTCTGAAGCCAAGATATCTCTAGTCATTACAGATCTAGAATCCCAGGATAAGATCAAGAAGATTAAGAAGGGTCGTGGGAATGTGATTGTTTATAAGAAATAGATGAAGAAAACTACTTTCCTAACTGCCTTACAAATCATGCCCCATTTAATAGAGTAGTCAAAAATTGGTGTTGCCCATAATCAAAACCAATGCGATTATGCACACTATACCAACAATTGCAAATAAACTAACATAGAACTTGTTTTTTTCTAGATCTACCATGAAACCACCTCATAATTGTTATCAATTAATGCTTCTCAGGTTTATTGTTTATAAATATTTCCAATGAGAAATCAAATGTCTGCCAAATCCTCAAACCTTGTTAGATCTTCATTCTGATCAATGTAAAGAATTGAATCATACAACAAGTCAGATACTAATTGCAAGGCATCTTCTCTTAAATGATCCGAAGTATCAGTAGGTTTATGATAGTTCTGGAACAAAGGACTTTTTTGGATAAAATTCCATGAACGCACAGCATCAATTACATTGGGCCTCTTTTTCTTTCGAAGTATCTCCAAATATCTTGTGGCAGCGGCCATATCACCTTCAGACAGTAAAGTCAATGTAAATGCATCAACCATGCCCGCCATTGTAAATGCCCTATGATCCGCAGCATTGAACATTACCTGACGAAAACGATAGGTCGGAATGTCCCTGAGCAAAGCTTGTTCCTCTAACGTGTTCAAAAGAATGGATTTCTGCTCATCAGATACATCCCAAAGAGCCAAACGGTCGCCTGCTCCCACCATTTCCATATTATACAAACCAATTAAAGTTGGTGCTTCATAATCATGTACATATGCCAAAGAGCCTTTGAGATTTTTTTCCTCCTCATCAAAAAAGAAGTACCGCACCCCAATTCTTGTCAAAGGATTTGCATGAAATCGTTGTAGAACATCCAATGTAACTGCAATGGCAGAACCATTATCATTTGCACCAGGACTTTTTGGGACTGCATCATAATGGCTGGAAATGCCTATCTCAAGATCTCTTTTACTGGGAACAAATATGTTTATACCGCTCCTATATCTATGAAAAACAGGTTCAACACCTGCCTCTTTTAGAATATGTACAATGACTTCGCGTCGGTCTTCCCGACTCTTTCCCTCTAGTTCACGGACAATATCAAGGAGCATACACGTGGTGCTTGGTTCATTTAATATAAATTTTTTGGGAAACTCTTAAATAGACAATACAAGTATTGAATATAATATGATCAAAAACCTAATCTTTGACTGGTCTGGTACCATAAGTGATGATATTGAAATCGTGTTTAGATCAACCATGGCTGTTTTTGATTTTCTAAAGATCAAAAGAATTACTATTGAAGAATATAAGCGAGAATTCTGCCTTCCATACATGGATTTCTATCATAAATACTGTCCTACTGCCGTAAAAAAAGACCAGGATCATGTATTTATCCAGCATATCAGTACTGAACCATTAGGTAAGGCATATCCAGGTATTCCAAAGATGCTTAAACAATTGCATGAGGCAGGAATAAAAATGGCTGTTTTGACCTCAAACCCTCATGACAGGACAATTGAAGAAGCAAAACTCATCGGAGAACAGTATTTTATCAAATATCTGACTGCAGTGCATGACAAGACCAAGGTCATGAAGGATTATGTGGATGAATTAGGACTAAATCCCAATGAGACTGCATATGTCGGGGATATGGTCCATGATATTGACGCAGGAAAGGCTGCAGGCATTAAGACAATTGCAGTGACATGGGGTTATAATAACAAACAGCAGTTAATGAATAAGCAGCCAGATTATGTTATCGACACTCCTGAAAGATTATTGAATATATGTGGCGTTAATGGTAACAACAATAAATAAGTCTAGGAATTAAATAATTCCTCACTATAAACAGTAAACCTATCCTTTCCACACATTATTGCAGTAAGTGCATCAGGATTTATCAGCAAGAAATCGTCATAAGATTCCAGATCCTGTAATGAGAACACACAATGATTTTCTGGATGAGAATGTAGAGTTATTATTGTCTCTTGTGGACACCGCTCGCTTCTCACTGAATACACAGATTTGTCATAGATTCTAGGTACGTAAAGATCGTCGATTTCAATTGTGTCATTGTTCCGTGTTCCAATAAGGCATGCAGCCCATTCATGAGCCTGATTCTTCTTGTACTGATCAAGCAATTCTTTGTAAACATCCCCAAGAATGACTATCTGGCCCTGTTTTGTAATCAATGTCACGTCTTCTACAGTGCTTGAGGCAAATCTACCCTGGACAAAACTCACTATTCTACCGCCTCCAGTAAACGCCAGGATCATCCCAAGAATAATAAGGATTGAAATAATTACAATTATGAACCTGTGATCCCTAGGGCTAGATTCATCATTTATAGCTTCCTCTAGGATTTCCTGATGAATCTTCTCGCCCTTGGCTGTCATATCCAGATAGAGGAATAGGTGAGTTAAATGTTTTGTGAATAGAAAAAAAATAAAAAAACCCTCTAAAATGGAAATATTTATAAACAACTGGTTACTATTGTTTCCACATGGAAGCAAAACTAACCATATTAGGCCCTTTTTTCGAGAATCCCCAAGAGCGTTTCAGCTTAAGAGCATTGGCAAGAAAGCTTGGAATAAACCACACCACAGTAAGACAGCAACTCAATAAACTTGTGAAAGAGGAGTATCTATCTGTAAAGAAAGAGGGCGTGTATTCATTCTATGCACTTAAAATATCGGTAAAGACACTCAACCTAAAACTGTACTACAATCTCGAAAAACTCCGGAAGTCTGGTCTGATTGAAGCCTTGGAAAAAACTTATGATTATCCAGTAATTATTTTGTTTGGAAGTTATTCGCAGGCAATGGACGCAACCGATAGTGATGTGGATATCTGTATAATTACTAATGTGAATAAAGACTTTGAAACCAAACAATATGAGAGAAAACTGGGTAGAAAAATAAGTTTGCATAGATACTCCAAATCAAGTTGGGAAAAAACAAAGAAGAATCATCCGCACATTGTAAACAGCATATGCAATGGAAATGTCTTATCAGGAGAATTCGAAGTCCTATGAGTTTTGAACAATGTATAAAGGAGAGAAGAGCAAGAAAGGTTATGCCCAACAAAGCTCGAGCAGCAAGTCTGATGGAGTCATCAAACCAAGCCATTGCAACTGCAAAGACCATTAAGTTGCAACAATCATCTTTAAAGTCGATTTTCAGAGAGCTATATGAGGGATTAAGAGAGTATTGTGAGGCAATTGGATATTTACAAGGCTATAAGTTCATGGATCACGAATCATATACACATTTTCTGCGAGATGAACTCAGGGAAGACAGCATAGCCAAAAAGTTCGATAGATATCGGAAACTAAGGAACGGAATCAATTACTACGGAGATGATGTTGATGTTGAGACTGTGAAAGAGGCATTAATCAATATACCAAAAATGATCAATGATTTAAAGAAGCCGAAAAACATTTAAAAATCCCTCCAAATCTTTACATCTTATGGCAGAAAAAAATATTGGAATAACCGTAAAGAAAGCTGACAATATTTCTGAATGGTATACTCAAGTCATTCAAAAGGCAGAGCTTGCTGACTATACTAAAGTCTCTGGGTGCATGGTTATTCGCCCCAGAGCTTATGAGATGTGGGAGAAAGTCCAGGATTATTTCAATAAGAGAATCAAGGCTCTTGGTGTGAAGAACGCATATTTTCCTCTATTTATTCCAGAATCATTGCTTTTGAAGGAAAAAGAGCATGTTGAAGGATTTAGTCCTGAAGTTGCTTGGGTAACTCATGCTGGAAACTCAAAATTGAATGAGAGGCTTGCGATCAGGCCGACTTCTGAGACCATAATGTATGATTCTTACAAGAATTGGATACGTTCATATAATGATCTGCCTCTGAAGATCAACCAGTGGTGCAATATAGTAAGATGGGAATTCAAGAATCCAATGCCTTTCTTACGAGGGCGAGAGTTCTTATGGCAGGAAGGACATAGTGTATTCGCTACGCGAGAAGAAGCTGAAGAGGAGATTCGCACAATTCTGGACATTTATGCAGATGTCATGGAGAAACTTTATGCAGTTCCTGTTATGAAAGGCAAGAAATCCAATGTTGAGAAGTTTGCAGGCGCAGTAGAGACATTATCTATTGAAACCATACTTCCCAGTGGAAAGGCAATTCAGATTGCGACAACCCATTTCCTGGGACAGAATTTTTCTAAAGCATTTGGAATTAGCTATCTTGATCGTGATGAGAAGAAAAAACATCCTTGGCAGACATCATGGGGTATTAGTACAAGAACCCTTGGAATCATGACCATGATACATGGAGATGATAAAGGGATGATAGTGCCTCCACGAGTTGCACCTGTGCATGGAGTGATTGTTCCAATCAGGCTTGAGAATGACAAGAAAGCATTCAAGGAAATTGAAGCAGTCAAAGAACAACTGAATTCTCATGAGATTGTAATCGATGAACGAACAGGATATACTCCTGGATTCAAGTTCAATGATTGGGAAATGAAAGGGATTCCTGTACGAATTGAAATCGGGCCTAAAGATATTGAGAATAAATCTGTTATGCTTGTCCGCCGTGATACTGGAGAGAAAAAGCCAGTAAAAGTGGCTAAGTTGAAGGAAGAGTTCAAGGTAATTTTAGATGACATCCAGAAGAATCTTCTCAATCGGGCAAAGGAAAGTATGGAGAAACACATTGTTGAGGTCTCAGATTATGCTAGCTTAAAGAAAGCAATCAAAGACAAGAAGGTTGCCAAAGCATATTTCTGCTGCGAAGACGCTTGCGAAGAAGAGATTGCAGAAGAGACTACTGCGAAAACATTGAACATGCCATTCAAACAACCAAATCTTGATGGGAAGAAATGCATGCACAGCGGCAAGGATGCCAAGGCACTTATTTATTTTGGAAGGAGTTATTAATCTGTTGGCACTGGACATTTGTGCGTAATCTTTTTATATGTATTTATCAGTTCTTTATAAATGTCCCCTTCAAAGCGTAAAAAATTGCCCAAAGAGTATCTTGAAGAGTATATCACTTCAGACTTGGCAAAAGAAATAATCAGCTCCTCAAATGTAATAGGCGACACATGATTTGCTTTATGGAGCTTCAAAAAATTAATGTTTCTCGAATATTATATTAAGCCGTTTTTAGATGTTTCTATTAATAAAGGATTCTCCTGTTATTATATTGATTTTTTTAGTGGGTGTGGGGCTAATTGTGTTGGTTGCGGCGATAAGAAAAGTGTTGGTTCACCCATTATTTCACTGATTAAGGGAATCTATTTCAATAAGCGTAAGCAGCAACATTCAAGGTTTAATAAATGGTTTTTCATCGATTCAAATAAACAATATTGTGATGCATTATCTGACCGAGTTGCAAAGGTATCCCAACACATATATGATAATACTACACAAAATGATGGCGTATCAGTCTCTTTAACACTTGACGAAGACATTAGCATTATCAATAAGGACTGCAACAAAGCTATAGTAGATATAGTTACAGAGATTAATAATTGCGAGAAGAAAATAAGTGTCTTGGCATTCATTGATCCCTTTAATTATAAGAATATTATTTGGCAAACTTGGATAGAATTGTTAAAATTAAAATACGTTGACATAATATTTACTATGCCAATTAGTGCAATGAAAAGAGGTTTGGATCAAGATAAAAACTGCAAAAAATATCTTTTAATAATAAAAGATAGGCC
>JAHJEM010000119.1 GCA_018825425.1 Nanobdellota archaeon
GCTAAAAAAGTTCTGAATATATTTATTAAATTAGGTTTAATTATTGAAATAAAAGAAAAGAAGGAGATTAAATATGAGTTTATTGATGAAGAATTACAGCATTATATTGCTTCATTAATTAATCTTAGCCAATATAAATGGTCGTTTATTCAATATCCTCAGATTGAATATTTTAGGAAACCAAAAATTAATGAAAAGAAATATCTTAAAGGAATCTATAAAGATAAGTTAGATAATCAATTAAAAAAAGAAGTTGAAAAAAAGAATGTTCAAGATGAAGAATACAAGATTTATAAAAAAAGACAAAAAAAATGGGATGAATTTAAAGAGAATAATAATCTGAATGTTAAGACTTTTAAGAAAAATTCCTTAAATTATAAGCGAATTAGTCATACTTGGAAATCGGGTTTATACAAAGAAATAAAAGATAATTGGAGTAATGAATATAGTGCTGAAGGTCATTTTGATATTAGGAGTAAAGATAGTGATCAAATTATGGAACGAGTTCTTCTATTAGACTATTTACATGAATTAAATACTAATTTTAAATCTTGGAAACACCAATTTAAAGGTAAAAAATTTTATGAGATTAAAAAACTAGCAGAAAAAGTATTTCATACAAGAAGAAAGCATTGGTTAGATCTACAAAAAAAATGGCTTAAAAAAAGTAAAAAAGAATATATAAATATGCTCAATAATGAAAAGAATAAATTTTCTAAGGTAAAAAGAAAATACAATTATCTAAACCATGCATTGAAGTTAATTAATAGTGATTTTTATAAAATTATTCCTGATTTGGAATAATAATTAGTTGTGTTATTTTCTACAATAAAGTAGATTTCACGAAATAAAATACAATAAGTTCATAGCACTTGAACTCACTCCTTTCTCTTTTACAATAAGTGCCAAAAATAATGTACTGCTTAGATTTTCAATTGAATTGTTAATAAGATATTTAAATCCCTGTAGATTATACAGCCTCATGGACAAGAAAGCCACTCCTTTGATGATTAAGAAGCTGAGGCAGATCAGCAGACGCTTAGATAAGGCTCCGCCTCATAGCATGGTTACAGGCTATCTTAAGAATGGGTATCAGAGGAATATGAAATCAAGTATTGAAGACAAATCCTATGATCCTAAATGCTTGAAGAAAATCATAAGGTACATTGAGGGTATGGAAGAGACCGAAGCTGAGAGAGGCGGTAGACCTGCTGGCAGGCCTCTCAGCCATTATCTCTAGATCAACCCATACTTCTCTAGCTGTTCATCTACTTTCGTCCGAAACTCTTCCTCTTTCTCAGCTCTTTGAGCATCTGTGAGTTTCTTGGCTAGTTTATTAGCCTTGCTTACAGGATACTTTGCCCGCAACAGTATTGAGAGATTCTTTCGATATGGGTTTAGTCTTGCATCTACTTTCATGTTAGTGCCTCCGCACGTGTATGTGCGGTAAAAACCATATGGTGAACCACAGTGGCAGCCACGTTCCTGGCCAGGTTCATAGTCAATGGACATTTCCGCAGGTCATAACCACCAGGAAACCCGTCTGAACCAGCCATATAAGGAAACCAATGGATCATAACCGTCTCTGATATCCGCTCTGGATACCAAAATACATATTAATTCCAGAGTATATAAGATTTGTGCGATTTTACTCATTTTCTTAAGAAAAAAAGTATATAGATACTTGTATATCCATAATATTATGTTATAGAACATTTTATAATTCTTGAAGGTTTCCGTTTAATAATGACAAAAATTAAAGTATATAAATTTCGACCATTAGCTAACTGTGATGATTATTGTAGAATAAAAAGCATTATCGAGACAGGTAAATTTTGGTGTTCTAAACTCTGGAACTTGAATGATCCTATGGAGGGAGTGTATGTTATTTTAGATATTAGTAGGGGCATATTAGAACAAGTATTTACTGAGAAAAATGAGTATGTGATTTGTGCATTTTCGGGAGGTGATGCATTAAACAATCATTTATTATGGGGATATTATGCGAATGGGTATAAAGGAGTTGCAATAGAAATTGAAGTGGAGTTAAATGAAATTGAAAAAATGAGATATAAAACAAAAGAGAATTTCAGCGAAGGCATTAGTTTATCTGATGAGTCATCCACAATAGCAAAAAAGATAATCACACGCAAGTTAGACGCTTGGGATCATGAAACAGAATTTAGATTTTTAAGAAAAAATAAAGAAGATAATTACAAAATAGGTAGTATTAAAAAAATTCATTTTGGAAATCCTTATGGCAACGTCAAGAATTATGAAGAAGTTAAAACCAACTCCAAATCCCTAAAACAATATACTGAATTAAAGAATAGACTAAAAAGTATACTCCCAAGCACAATAGAATCCATTGATTTTCTTCCTTTGACTTGAAATAGTGCCATTTTAGCACAGCCTATCATTGTGAAATTAATTCATTCAATTCTCGTTGAACTTGATGTCCATTAATGTTCAAGAAAAATATATTTGTTAGGTATTTATTTCTGAATGTCTCTTTATAAATACTATACCAGTAAGTATAGGGATTCTGTCTTACTTCTTCTCGTTTTCCTTTGTGTTCTTCGTTACGGTACCCCTTTGTTGTATATCTTAACTCCCAACTTGGAGTTAATTTATTGGGCAATGTTGTAATGATTATGTAAGGTACAGCTAACCCAGATGCACGATATTGGTTGACATCTTTGCATTCTATTCTTGCATCTGACGAATTAGGACTTTCATAATCAATAATCATCCATGCTACATCACCTTTTCGTACAAGAATATCTGGCCTCCAAAGTTTGATTTTCCCATTGACATGCATGCTTAAGTGTGGTTCAATTTCAATAATATATTCAGGGTACAATCGGATTAATGCTCTAACAATATACCCCATAGTTCTAGCATGAGTGTGATTATTGCCTGTTTTAGTAGCTTCAAACGTCTCATAGAACGATAATTTGACATTCCTAATTTCATCTGTAAGAGCTTTTGCAAATGCATTTACAACTCCTTCTTGACTTCTTTCGTTAGGTTTCATGATCTTCTCCAACAAACATTATAATGTACCTCCTACCAAAAACAGTTATTAACTTATACTTATATAAGTTCCGACCCTTGCTTCTTTTTCCTGCACTTTAACTAACACACACCTTTAAGAACTTATAATATACACAATGATCATCAATTAAAAAACAAGAAAACCCGATTTTACTCTAAAATACCCTTCTGGTTACAAAAACAGGGTCTGTCCGGGTGTGGCTATTATTTGAAAGGAAAGCTCGGACTTTGTATAGCAAATGTATTTAAAAGACAGAAAAAAGGTTGCCTGGCGGGAAAATAGACCCTGCCAGATCACGCAAACATATATAGCCCCGCCCGGATTCGAACCGAGGTCACAAGACCCAAAATCTCGTATGACTAGCCTTTTGGCTTTAACCAAAGATTGGCCACTACACTACGGGGCTGTTGGTCTAAAGAGAATCTGAAGGGTTTATAAAGCTTTTTCTAAAGATTTAATCATATCCAAATTAATCTCTTGCAGACTCTCCACTTGGATATCAGCTAAACTTAGATCTTGTTTTACTCCAATTCTTTCAAACACATATTGGTTATGCACTCCAATGCATTTCATTCCAGCGGCCTTTGCAGCTTTTACTCCATTTTGAGCATCTTCCAAAACAATGCATTCTTCTGGGGTAACTTCGATTTTCTTAGCAGCTGCTAAAAAAGTGTCGGGGGCAGGTTTGCCATGTAGAATATCATCTTCGCCGCTTACAACTTCATCAAACATACCAACCAATTCAAGTTTGTTCAATACAATATCAATTTTAATATGCATTGATGAAGATGCAATAACCAGTTTATAACCTTCTTTCTTTAGAAGCTTGACCAATTCCTGAACCCCTGGCATTGCAGGAACATCTTGTTTGAACATGGGAATGAGTATATTGTTGAATTCTCTGTGCAATTCATCAACAGAATCAGTCAGATTGTATCTGCTTTTAAGCTTGGTCCAAATATCTGTCATTTTAAGCCCGAATATCTGGAGTAATTCATCTCGTGGCAGAATATCTTCTGGACCCTCAACTTTAATTCCTCTTTTCCTCAGCATCTGTACTGTAATCTCTCTGTGAAGCTTACTGCTGTCTATCATCAACTCATCCATATCAAAGATTACTGTGGTAATTGCCATTCTGGAATTGATGATTAGGGTTATTTATATAGTTTGGGGAGCGGAATCGAATATTCTTCGAAATATAGATCTGGCCCGCTATTCCCTCCCCCTACCAGCCACCTTCATTATTGTTGCTGTCTCCCTAAATGCTTATATATCAAAAATACTTCCTCCACTCCATGCGCATACTTTCCTTGCAACTTAAGAACATCAGATCCTACATAGATGAAACTATAGAAATCCCTGAAGGATCTACAATCCTATCAGGAGATATTGGTTGTGGCAAGACAACAATCCTTCTGGCAATAGAATTCGCATTGTTTGGTATCATGAAAGGCATGATTTCGGCCTCATCACTTCTAAGACATGGGAAAAAAGAAGGTCATGTTGAACTCAAGGTAAGAGTACAAGACAAGGAAATTATAATAAGAAGGAATCTCAAGCGATCAAAGAACAATATAAAGCAGGAATCTGGATATATTGTAGCAAATGGAATAAAAACAGAAGGTACTGCTACTGAACTCAAGGCAAAAATTCTCCAGTATTTAGGCTATCCAGACGAATTACTCACGAAATCGAAATCACTAATATACAGATACACTGTTTACACCCCACAAGAAGAGATGAAACAGATCCTTTTTGAATCGAGTGAAGATAGATTGAACACAATAAGAAAGATCTTCAACATCGACAAATACAAGATCATAAAAGAGAATGTAATCCTTTCCATGCGGGAAATCAAGCAAGAAAAACAGCTTCTTAGTGTAAAGGTTGAGGATTATGATAAATTGAAAGAGGAGTTCAAGGAAAAGGATGTTCTTCTTAAGAAAAAAAATGAAGAAATCAAGAAAATCCAGGACAAACTTCATTCTGCAAGAAAGAAATTGGAAAAATCCAAGAAAGATTTTGAAGAATATGAGGAAGCCACAAAAGATCTTGAAAAAACCAAGAGTCACTTGGAACTGAACCAGGAAAACACCATGAATCTGGAAAAGAACCAGAAGAATCTTGCAGCTGAAATCAAGGAACTTAATACATTCCTTGAAAACAAGCCAAAAGAAGTTCCTGACGACGAGAAAATTACAACAGAAATCAAGGAACTCCAAGAAAAAATCAAGAAAGAAGAAGAAAAACTCGAGAAAATCAGGGATAAAGCAGGACAATTGGACGGAATTCGAACTAATAAAGAATCCATAATCAAGGAAATTGAAGGAATTGATGAATGCCCTACTTGCCAGCAGGATGTTACAGAGGAACATAAGGCAAATATTCGAAAAAGAGAGAACAGCAAGATCGAGATGGTTAATGAAAACCTAAAAAAGCTCCTTGACATAAAGAAGCAATCAAGTGAAAACCTGACCAAAGCCAAAGTGGAACTCCAAACCCTCCAGGAAAAGCAGCAAAGCATAGAGGTCCTCAAGCTAAAATTCAAAATCTACAATGACAGAAAGAGACAATCCACTTCAAAGCAGGATCAACTCAAACAAATCCAGGATCAATTGAAAGGATCAGAAGAAAAAAAGAAAACCATAGTAACACGAATTGAAAAACTAGAAAAATTCAAGCAAGAGAACAAAAAAGTAAAAGAATTGTTTGAAAACGCAAGAGAAGAACAGCATGAAGTGGAGATTGTCGAGGTCAAAACCAAGACAGAAATTGGTAATCTGGAAGACCAGGTTGAAGGTCTGACAAAAGATATCAAAGCACTGGAAAAAATTAAGAATAAAATCGCGCGACTTACTGATATCTTTAATTGGTTGGACAAGTTTTTCTTTAAGCTTGTTGACACAATTGAAAGACAGATTCTTCTCAAAGTGTACAATGAGTTTAACATATACTTCCAGGAGTGGTTCAATACATTAATTGAAGACGATAATCTCAATGTCAAACTAAATGAGGACTTCTCTCCAGCAATTGAGCAGAATGGATACGAAACCCTGCTTGAAAACCTAAGCGGAGGAGAAAAAACCAGTGTGGCTCTTGCTTATCGACTAGCCCTTTTCAAGATAATCAACGACTTTGTGGGTGATATACAGACGAGAGACATAATCATTCTCGATGAGCCAACAGATGGATTCAGTTCAGACCAATTAGATAGAGTAAGAGACGTTCTAATACAACTAAAGACAAAACAAACAATAATCGTCTCTCATGAACAGAAGGTTGAAAGTTTTGTGGACAATATTCTACGGATTGTAAAGGATGGACATGTGAGTAGAGTTATGAATTAAAAGAAGAAAAAATAAAAAGAATAAAAGAATTACTCGCCGTCAGTCTTCAAGCCCTTTCTTCCTCTGATCTGCTTTGCTATCTTATCCTGCAGTTCATGTGGAAGCTTCTCGAATGATTGGTCGATTACAAAGAAGTTACCGCGTCCTTCAGTACCACTTCTAAGGTCACTACTTAAACCAAACATTTCTCCAACTGGAAGTTTTCCTTTGACCTGGACCAATGCGCCTTCTTGTTTCATGTCAAGAAGCTGTCCTCTTTTGTTCTGGATTAGTTTTGACAACTCACCCATGAACTTTTCAGGAGCTTCAAAGAGCATGGTCTGAATAGGTTCGAAGAGAAGTGGTCCAGCCTGACTCATAGCACCACGTACTCCTTCTCTTATTGCAGGGTACATTTGAGCAGGTCCTCTGTGGATTGCGTCTTCATGCAGTTTTACGTCGTCAAGAATTACCTTAACTCCAATACAAGGTTCGTTTGCAACCGGTCCTTTGTTCATTACACCTTCGAATGAATCGAGAACCATCTCTATGATTTCACCGATGTGAACAATACCTCGTGTTCCGTCAATGAAAATGTTTCCATGATATACATCTTTGACTTTTCTTGAGGTTTTGCTATCCATTCCTGCATCTTCAAAGACTTTCCACATTGCAGGATCTTTTTTCTTGATCCTGCCTTCAGGAATCTTATTTTCCCTGATTGCTTGAGCAAGTTCTGGGTCCAAAGGTTCTACAATAAAATACAGCTTATTGTGTTTGTTTGGACTCTTTCCTTCGAACGGAGCACCGCTGTTTTTGGTGATTGCTTCTCTATACACGACGATTGGTGGACTTGATTGGATCTCAACATGCTTCTCTGATTTGATCCTGTTTTCGATAACTTCCAAATGAAGCTCTCCCATGCCACTCATCAAGTGTTCTCCGGTCTCGTGATTGATCTCAATCTTGATGTTTGGATCCTCTTTTCCGATCTGGATCAGAACTTCAATCAGTTTAGGCAGGTCAGCTGGCCTTTTGGCTTCAATTGCCTTTGTAATGACTGGCTCAAAAAGATGTGTAATCTGCTCAAATGGTTCATCAGGCTCATTAGTTACAGTTTCACCTGGGTATGCTCCTTTTAATCCGCCAACTCCTATAAAGTTACCTGCAGGGATGTTATCAACAATCTCTCTTTTTGCACCATTGTAGGTATAGATCTGTTGAGCCCTCAAATTAACCTTGGCCTGATTGAGGTAGATTTGATCTCCTTTCTTTATGGTTCCTGAGAATAACCTTCCTGCACTTATTTCTCCTGCTTGAGGATCAATGACCACTTTTGTAACAACAAAAGCAAGAGGTCCACTTGAATCACAAGTAAGAAGGCTCTTTCCCATTTTGCTCTCTGGATCTCCATGCCAGATCTTTGGAATCCTATATTTCTGCGCTTCAACAGGATTTGGATGATGCTTGATAACACTATTTAAGATGACTTCATGGATAGGAGCCTTTTTTCTAAGTTCCTTGAACTCTTCTCCGCCTTTTTCATAAGCGTCGATTATGTCCTTGAAAGAGATCCCTTTCTTCTGCATGTAATCAAGGCTAAGTGCCCAGTTATGAAATGCGCTACCAAAGCATACGCTTCCATCCTGGACATTGACCTGCCACTTTTCACCGTAATCCTTCTCTGCAATATCTTTGATCAGTTTATTGACCTCAGTAATGGTCTTTAGAAATCGCTCTTGCATAGCTTCTGGAGTTAACTTCAACTCCTTGATAAGTCGGTCCACTTTGTTTATGAATAGGATCGGTTTGACCCTTTCTTTCAATGCCTGCCTGAATACTGTCTCAGTCTGTGGCATTATGCCTTCAACTGCACAGCATAAGACAATTGCTCCGTCGACTGCTCTCATGGCTCTTGTTACGTCCCCGCCAAAATCAACGTGTCCAGGGGTATCAAGTAGATTGATTAGATATGAGCTTCCATCATACTCGTGAACCATATTAACGGCTGCAGTATCTATTGTAATTCCTCTTTCCTGCTCATCTGCATGAAAATCGAGTTGCAATGCCTTTCCAGCAAGCTCTTCAGACATCATTCCGCAACCTGAAAGTAGGTTGTCGGAAAAAGTTGTCTTTCCATGATCAATATGAGCACATATTGCAATATTTCTTATTTGTTTTGGCTTGTTTACAAGCGACAAAATCTTATCTACCATCTTTACCATAGTATATCACCTTTTATTTGCCCTTCCTGTACATGAGCGCTTCGTCAATCCTTTGCCAATCATGGATTTCTTTGTCAGTAAACCAGATTTTGGTTTCTCTGTCTGCATCCTTCTTATTGCCAGATGCATGAATCAGATTTTGGATTGGTCTTTTGGACTTATCAGCAAGTTGATATGTATCAAAGCTGAAATCTCCTCGAATTGTGCCTGGATTTGCATCTTGAGGACTTGTTGTTCCGACAATCTTCCTTACATGAGCGATTGCGTTGTGCCCTTGAATACATAGAGCAATAACTGGGCTCATGGTGAGATACTCAATCAGGTATTCTCTTACTTGGAGGCCAAGATCTCGTTCTGACTTATCGATCTTGACACCTTTTTTCTCATAAGCAGCTTTTTGCTTAGTTCCTACTCCAACTAACCATTCCTCGTCAGCTACGTAATGGTTTCCTGCGAGCTTTTCATCAGGATAAGCCATCTTCATTCCCACTATCTTCAGTCCACATTTCTCGAATCTTGAGATGATGGTACCGATCAATCCTCTCAACACGCCGTCGGGCTTAATTATAACTAGTGTTCTTTCAATCATTATTTTCGCCTCTTTGACTTTTTAGCCTTTTTGGTCTTCTTTTTTGCTTTTTCTTTGATTACATGACTACCAGTCTCTTTGAGCTTATGATATTCATCAGTCCACTTGGTTGTCCTGCTTTTGTGCTTGAGCTTGAATACATGCCTTTCGCATTTTGCAGAGCAGAAATCAAGAATCTTGCCATCCTTCTGTATGAACTTCTTTCCTGTACCTGGACCAATTTTTTGTTTACAAAAATCACATTTTGCCATTTTGTTTCACCTAATTATTGCCTCTGCCTGCTTTATTGAGAGGTCTGGCTTCAATTTCTGTTTCTCGAAGCATTACAGTATCACCGAGTTGTATAGGTCCTCGAACATTCCGTCTTATGGTCTTGTTCTTATCCCTTCCATCCAAGACTTTGACTCTAACTTGAGTTGCCTCTCCTCTTGTACCTGTTCTGCCGATTATTTCCTCGACCCGAGATTCGAAAGCTGAGCTGAATACCACTTTTCCTTTGGTGTCAGCTACTTCTTTGTCTCTTTTTCGAGGCTTGCCTTCTGGTTTGCCTTCCGGTTTTGTATCCGGCTTGGCATCCGGTTTTGATTGTGGTTTTTCTTCAGCCATTTTTATTCACTCTTATCTTCCTTTTTGTCTTCTGTCTTCTCTTTAGGTTTGTCTGCTTCCTTCTCTTCGGCTTTCTCTTCTTTTGGTTCCTCTGCTTTCTCTGGTTCAGCAGGTGCAGTTACTTTGCCAAGCTCTTTTACAATACCAGATGCTTCACCTGGTTCAATTATTGCCACAGCAGCAGTTCCCAAAGGAATACCTGCAGATGCGCCTAGCTCTGCTTTGCTTGAAACCTCAATACATGTTACACCTTTCTCTTTTGAGAGCAAAGGAAGATGCATTGTAATCTCTTTTGGAGAAATATCAGCGGCAACAGCAACCAATTTTGCAGTTTGCTTCTCAATAGCCTTGGTTACTTCATTTGTACCCTTGACTATCTTTCCTGTTTTTCTTGCAAGTTCTATAGCTTCATATACTTTTTCCATTTTTTAAACCTCCTTCCTAAGGGGTGAACCAGAAGTCTTTGACCTCATTCAGCCCCAAGGCGTCATAAATCATAGGTTAAGCCTTTGGAGACGGGGTTTGTTTATAAAGTTTATGTCAAAATTGTAAGTTTGAAGGCTCCCAATAACGAAATTGTTAAAAGATAATTTACATTCTCATTTTTAAATGGACCCAAAGAAAGAATATGTGTACATGTGGAGTCTTGCCCCCTTTTTTCCGGCAACCTATGCCACAGCCCATGCATTAAGAGATAGAGGACTGCTTTTTGACAAAAAAACCAGTTTCCAATACTATGATGGCAAAATTCATACATCCTTCATGCTCAAACATGAACTTGAGCATGAAAAGCAGAATATTGGTAGGCGCTACCTTGATCCTTCTCATTATGAACAATATACTCAAGATTATTTGAAAGAACAGGGAGAATGGTGGGACTGGATAAGAACAATTGAGAAAAAAGATTATTCAACTGCTACTAAAGAAGAACTTAAAGCAGACCATCAAAAGTATACTGATTTTATGCGAGATAGTATTGCCTATTTTGGGAGTACACGACCAGAATATACTTATGCTGCAGAAGAACAACTGCAAAGTATTCTCAAACAGAAACTAGGAAAAGACTGGCCAAAAGCATTTGAGGCGTTGGTTACTCCCCTTGATAATGATGCTGTGCAAATAGAGCAATTGTCCTGGCTTAACCTTCTTTCATCAGACATTGAAGATAAACATCTGCTAGATCATGCAAGTGAATATCCTTGGCTTGTGTTTGGACAATTCAAAGAGCAAGAAGTGATTAAGTATCTGAAAGAGGCAGCAACACACGTAACTGAGAATTATGAAGATGAGAAACAGAACAGACTCGAAAAAAAGGAGATCCTAAAACAAACTCAAAAAGACATTCTTAATCAATTGGATTCCAAAGAGGCTAATTATCTTTCCAAATTTTTGCAAGACCAATCCCTAAGACGTATGGACATTAAAACATACTGGGCAGGATGCCACTACCTAGCAAGAAATTTGCTTAGAAGCATTTCACAAGAGCTTAACATTCCTTTGTCAGATATGATTCAGTACATTGCTCCAACAGAGATTCAGATAATGCTCTCAGAAAAAAGTATCACAGATGTTACAAACCTGCTCAAGAAAAGAAAACAAGCATACGCAATCATTTACACGCCTGAAGAAGAGATCAAAATCCTAGAAGGAGTACAAGCCACAACAGTCTTTGAACAGACTGTGTCTTTGGACACCGGAGACTCAGATTCAGTTAAAGGACAGCCTGCCTCTCTTGGCAAGATCAAAGGAAGAGTGCGAAAAGTAATACCTAGCGACCTAGAAATGCTCCATCGTGACTTAAAAGCATTCCAAGAAGGGGAAATATTAGTCACTCCGATGACACAACCAAACATGATGGTCATAGCAAAAAAAGCAGCAGCAATAATAGCAGACGAAGGAGGTATAACAAGTCATGCAGCAGTAATATCAAGAGAACTTGGAATTCCTTGTATCGTAGGTTGCCTTAATGCTATGCAGACATTTAATGATGGTGATCTTGTAGAAGTGGATGCGCATGAAGGCACTGCTAAAATAATATCACGTAACAAATAACTAGACACAAATTATTTTTCTTCGGTTTTTCGTATTTTAGCCACAAAAAATCCTTCAGAATCATTATCCTGAGGATATATTCGAAGACACTTACTAACCTGAGAATCAAACTTAACTCCAGCAAACTCTAGAATAGGCTTACTGCTCTGGATATTTAACTTTATATCAACTAAATCAGCGTCAGGATACTTCTCAAGCAACCAACTCACAACTCCTTCATTTTCCTCAGGCTCCTGAGTACAAGTACTATACACTAGAGTGCCTCCTTTCTTTAACACAGAAAATCCTGATTCAACCAATCTCTTCTGCTCTTTAGCCAGCTTCTTGACCATATTCGGAGACCACATCCTAAGTGTCTTCAGACTCCGTCGAATAGTCCCTGTTCCTGTACAAGGCCCATCCACAAGAACCTTGTCAAACTTCTGTTCCATACGAGAAAAACGTTGGCCATACATCTGAGAGATGATCGCATTGGACACTCCACAGCGCTGTAGATTCAATCCCAATGGCTTCAATCTGTCCACTTTGATATCATTTGCAACAATTACACCCTTATTCTGCATATACATAGCAAGCTGGGTTGTTTTTGAACCAGGTGCAGCACAAAGATCAAGCACAAGGTCTCCTGGATTAGGATCAAGAACAAGTGGAGGAATCATGCTTGCAGGATCCTGGACATAGATAAAACCCAGCATGTGTTCAACAAGGTTTCCGACGTCAAACCTCTCTTCATTCCCTTTTCCTTTGTGACGGATCCAGAAGCCTTCCTTGCACCAGGGAACAGGCTCCAATGTCCATCTGTCTTCCAATCGTTTGACAAGTTCAGGGACAGTGATCTTTAGAGTGTTCACGCGAATAGCCTTTCTAATGTATGAGGTGCTGTACTTCATGAAAGTATCGTAGTCCTTACCAAGAAGAAGCCTATACCTCTCTTCAAAGGCAGGCTTAATTTCCAAATCCTTAGCATTAGGAATTGATTCAATCATATTTAAACGAGAATGAGGGGAGAATAAAAAGTTTGTGTAAGCTATGAGCGATTCAAATCATTTTTCAGAAAATTAACAATGATAATTACAGACTTGAAAGCTAGATCTCTCTGCTCATCATTTCGTTCAAACGTTATCCCCCCAACACCTTCTCGTCCACCCATGTTGGTTACTCCTGTGACCTTTTTAGCTTTTCCTAAAAGATCATTCTCTCCATCCACATACACAGGATATTGCCATCTGTTATGTGGGCTTCCAGCAACAAATAATACGTACTTTTTTTCGCTTCTATTGAAAAATGCGACCACGACATACACTTCAACACCATCCCTCTTTGCCTTTTCATTGAGATATTGTTTAATGTAAGGGTTGACTTCGCTGTAGAATTCAGAATCAGTCATTGATATTTGATCAAATGGACTATGGATGATGAGCAAATTACCCTTTGTAACAAATTCAATTCCGAATTTACGGGTAAGCGTTGCCTTATAGGCCTCTTGACTAACAAGAGTTCCCGCATCAAATCCTTTTTCCATGTATTGAGAGAATTTTTTGCTGAAAACCTCAAAACTTGCATAGTCTTCTGGCTCAAATCCATACTCATCATAACCTATATTCAGTATTTTCTTCCATGTCTCTTGATTGGTCTTGAATTTGGCAAAAGGTCCTGTCTGTCCTGAGTCAGAAGCATCTAGGGCAGCCACAATCTTCGGGTCTATTGCAGAGATACCTAAGCATTCTGCAACAAGAGATACACAACTTTTCCGGTTAGTATCAATTACAATGCCATCTCTTTTCAGATAAGCATCATCTTCTCCAGTATAATGATGATCAATCCTGACATCTTCATCTCTGCCTTTAGACATGGTATCCACAAAGACATCCAATACATCAGGGTCTTGTTTTGGAGGCTTTGGCATTTGAGGTCCAACTGGTAAATACTGCATGATTATTGCCCCAGAAAATAACTGGACAAGACTTGCTGAGATATATCCATCTAGATCGCTGTGAAAGAACAATCTTATTTTCTTTCCTTGCAAGTCAATTCTTGTCATATTGAGTTTCTACGTGTGTCTCATTTTTATACTTTTTCAAAATCTTTTTATAATGCTGCTTCATTCATCATCAAATGTTCAAAAATATCAAAGCAATCATCTATGACCTTGACGGTACAATAATCGATTCAGAAAAGCTCCATGAGAGAGCATGGGCATCAACAGGAAAGCAATTTGGAATTGAGGTAACGCCTCAGATGCTTCTTGACCAGAAGGGGCGGCCTGATGACGCCACATCACTAGCAATGCTCGGCCAAGATAGGACGCATGAGATTGAAGAGTTCAGGCTGGCAAAACTTGGTTATTCTATGAAAGGATTAAAGCAAGACATTGTATTTTCCAATTTCTCAGAAGCAGTGCAAGGGATTGAAGCAAAGAAAATAATCACATGGATATGCACTTCAGCATACGAAGCGTACACAAGACAAGCACTTGATACAATAGATGATCTCCATCGATACAAAGATAAGACTGTATGGCGGGAGATGTATGGCAAAGGCAAGCCAAATCCTGATCCACTACTTGTGACTATGGAAATGATTGTTGAATCAGAAAAATTAAGTGAACTCAAACCAGAAGAATGTATTTACGTCGGAGATGCTTATTCTGATTATGGTGCTGCTAAAGCTGCAGGCATGGGATTCATCTATTATCTTCCAGATCCAGAGAATGATGATTCTAGAATCCCACAGGATGTTCCAAGGATAAGAGATCACAATGAGATTGTAGGTCTCGTAAACAGGCAATAAGTAGCGAAAACAATATAAATAATGTATTGGGGATATAATCATGAACCTAAGTGTACTCAGTCTCAACATGTGGTTGCTTCCTGCTCCATTCTCAACTGATAATAAACAAAGACTTGATACTTTTATCGAGTACGCAAAAAAAACCAAGCCAGATATCATTGCACTCCAAGAGATTTGGCCTATGCATTTTGTAAACAGGATCAGAAAACAACTTCCAATGTACAATGTTAGTATCGCTAAAGGCGGATTGTTCAATGCCACAGGCCTTATGACTCTCTCAAAACTAAAACCCAAGCATAAATCTCATCTCATATTCAAGAGAACTCCGAGACATAACCTTCAGGAGTTTCTGGCATCAAAAGGAATACTGACAACGGAATTTGCGACCAAAGCAGGAAATATTTCATTCTCCAATGTCCAGATATATTCAGCTACTGTACTCCATGAGAATAAGGTATCAGAAGACCAGTTCAAGATTCTAAAGGATATGACAAAACAAGGGAATCACATCGTAGCAGGAGACCTTAATTTCAACCAGGACAAGTTTATACGGCTAAATGCAGGTCATTTCTATCACAAGAAGACCAATGGAATCACAATCTGTGGCAAAAACAAGTATCAGAACACAAAAGCAAATATGATCTACCGCAATAACAAGCTCCTTGACTATGTACTCACCAGGATTCCTGACAAGAAAGTCTCTGTAAAATGCACAATCGTCAAAAAACCAATCATGTCTGATCACTATGGTGTACTTGCCAATATACGCGTCCAATAGCTCATTTTTTAGGGAATCAAGGCTTCAGCCACCCAAAACCTTTATAAATACCCTACATTTTCTGCCAAGTCATGCAAAGAATAGGTGGAGCAAGACGGAAAACCAGGAACATCTTCAAGAAACATAAGTCCCAGAAGGGGAAGATTAGTATTACTAAGTACTTGAAGAAATATAAACCTGGGGATAAAGTACTTCTAAAAGCAGAACCTGCTTATCAGAAAGGAATCTATTATAGAAGGTTTCATGGTAAGATAGGTGTTGTGACTCGTCAAAGGGGTTTTTGTTATGAAATTGCAATCAAGGATGCAAACAAAGCCAAGAGTGTGATTGTACATCCAATTCATCTTGAAGGTGTAAAATGAGCGGACCAGAAATAATTGAGAAGAAATCCATGAATCTTGTTGATGTCAAGGAAGCGCTTGAGAAGATCAAGAAGAGAGATGGAGAACTAGATATCCGAGGAAATAAGGTTGACGAATATGCATGTGCATGTTCAACGCTTTCCAAAAAGGAAGCAGACGAAATCTATTCAAAACTTGAAAAACTTAACATTCCTCGCTTTAAGGATATGCATATCAATAAGATAATTGATATCCTGCCTCAAAGTATTCCTCATATTAAAGTCGTTCTTCAGGGTTTCTCAATCACTGTGAGTCAGGAAAGTTTAAAGAAGATACTTGGAGTTGTCAGCAAGTACAAATCAGAAAAGAAACCAAATAAGAGTGCAAAAGAAGAGGCTGAACCTAAAGAAGTTGTTAAGGAAGAGGCTGAACCTAAAGAGAAAGTTGAATCTAAAAAAGATGCAAAAGAAAAGACTAAATAAGACTCTCCCTTTTTAAAAATATTTTTCTAGTACCGAATTTCAGGAGCATAGCCACCAGGCTGTGTATTGACTGCAGCAGTTGTTATATATACTGGGCTGGCATGGCCTTCTAATCCATCAAATCCTTCCTGAAACACTGGAAGATCTGATACATCTGCAGCAGAGAATGTGCCACCAGACCATGCATCGCCAGGCATGTCATAGAGTTGTGCACGGAAACTTGGACCATGTCCTTTTCGGTTGCCGTTCCTATCATATACTGCACCGCTGGTTAAAACCCCATTTTGATGACGTACCCGTTCGGATATTTCTCTTCTATGCACAGCTACGTTTGGTGGTGCGGTTATTCCAAGCTTGACTTGCCCGCCTTTTATATCCAAGATACCTATCTCGATATCATCTCCTATGTCAATATATTCCCCTAGTTTCCTTGTTAATATTAGAGCCATTTTAAAATCAAATAACTGCAAGGGGTATATAAGCTTTTTTAGTCACTGCATGAGCAAGACCATCAACTTTAAATACTATAACCTTTAGAAAATCAGTATGTTCGAATCATTTTCATTCACAGAATGGTTATCAACCATCAAACATCTGATATATTTGGTAGTTGCGTTTGCACTTTATTCAATATTCATATTCAAATTCTATAGATTTACTGCTCACAAGGACATATTCAAATTATATCTCTATAGAAGAAGCACAATCAGTCATGCAGGCCTTAGAAACTTTGTCAAGGTACTACTTTACTTTGTGGAATATATCATTTTATTTCCTTTTATTGTAATGATATGGATTGTTGTGCTCACAGTATTGTTTGCATTGATTTCAAAGATTGATAATGTTCATGTCATAATCACTCTTGCAGTCGCAATTGTCGGAACCATCCGTGTAGCTGCTTATTATAATGAGGATCTGGCAAAAGACATTGCAAAACTTATCCCTTTTGCACTTCTTGCATATTTCCTGATTGATATGGCATCATATGTTGTCAATCCTGCAGCATTTAGCACTGACCATTACCTTCGTATGGGATATGCTTTGCCAGGAATCGCTCACTACTTACTCCATTATTATCTATTTGCAATTGTACTTGAGATTGCGCTTAGAATCGGATTTGGAATACTTCATCCAATACTTACTTATGACAAGGATTATGGTAGAGAAGATGAATGACTTTATTTCTTCCTTAGCTTTACATCATTAGAAACAATTCTTCGTTCTTTGCCTTTCTTTGCTTCAAATTTGACTCTTGCAGGCTTTAGATTCATTCCACCGATTATCTTGAGCTTGGATTTCATGTGGTAAGTTATTATCCTTTCTTCAAATGGTTCAAGAGTGTGCATCTCATACTTGACAATGGTTCCTTTTTTTGCACTTTTACTGATCTGTGATGGGTGCATGGTACCAATCGCATCACTCTTGGCAAACTCTGCAATAGCAGGTACTCTGTCAATGATTTTCACTTTTTGCATTTTGGTTCTGCTTCTGTTCTTGATAAAAAGCTTGACCTTGATTTGAGTTACTCCCTCTCTTGAGTGAGATAGCTGAGCATCTTTCTCACAAATGACAGGACTCCTAAAAATATAGTATAATATGATTAGGACAATTATTACAAGGAGAACAATTACAGGTATCCTGTAGTTTTCAACAATCTTGACTTCGAATACCTCTGCTTCACCGTACATGTCTTGCGCAGGTAGGTTGATTTTCCATTCATACAATGTTTTTCCATCTAAATTGACTGTCGCTGCTTTAGGGGTTGTTTGTGAAAAGATTCTCCTAAACCAGTTGGTTTCAACTCTCTGAATAATCAGTTCAGGCATATTACCGCTGTTTTTGAAGGTAAACATCCTTGAACTTCTGAAAAGCAAATCATCCTCAAATCTATCATCTGCAATATCTGTGTAACCGATAATCTCATAGTATTTTGTCTCTTCAGCATATACTTTGTCTTCAAAAATCACCTTGATTGTGACTGAATGTTTGCCTGGTCTTTCCAAAGGATGAAGATCAAATAATATTTCATTGCCTTTCTCTTCCATTCCATTCAAGCTGGTACTATAGCTTTTTTCGAATAGATCGCTTTCAATGGCAATTGCCACTTCGTCTAATTCTCGTGGGTTATTATTCTTTAACTGAAGATTGAGCTTGATCCCCTCTTTTGGATCTACATCTTCAGGAATTTCAACACTCAATGAAGGATTTGGTGGGTATACACCCACAGGAATGTCTGGATCCATTATATGTATGGGGAAATTCATAGTATAGATATCGCCAGATACCAAACTCTTCATCTTTATAGGTACTCCAAATGGGCCTGTTCCTATGGATGCTTTGGGATTTACATAAACTATGTATTCTTCAAAAGAGTTTGGTGCTACAGGCACGGTCTCAGGTCTTGGTTGAACTATGACCACAAACCTTGCTGAAGACGAAGAAACCTGGAATTTATCCTCAAAATCTTGATGGTTAACAATCCGTAATTGATATGATGCAGATTCGCCCTTGAAAATGCTTGTGTTGATTTTTTGAACATCAAATTCCACAGTTTCAGCCATAACAAATCCAGATAGAACTATGAGCAACAATGAGAATATGATAAATTGTCTTTTCGCCATTACATTCCCACCCGAATCTTGATATAGGTATATAAAATGCTATAATCTCAAAGTATTTAAACTTTTCTGTTTGCATAGGACCTACTATTGCGTTTTATTTATTCTATAATGGTAAATGATTTAAGAGCCGACCCACTCCTCTTCCCAATGCGAGTCGGATTTTTTTATGATTTTGACCTCACTTTAAGTGAGGAGTATCAACAGTTTCCCCTATTCAGACATTTTACGGAAAGCCTAAAAGAAAAATATCCTTGGTTTGAGAAACCTGAAGACTATTGGAGGTTATGCCAGCATTGTGACCTTGGTGTTGGATACATGGAGCAGATGGTTACTCATGTCAAGAACGGAGTTTTCTCAGGTTTGACCAATGAACAAATGGAATCAGAATTTGGTCCTCAAATTGAACTGTCATCGGGTTTGCCTGGTTGGTTTCCTAGAATGGGTGATTTTTGTGACAGTAATTATCTTGATCCAGAACATCATGTCATAAGCGTGGGGATTGACCCTCTTATTAGGGGAACCTCAATAGCGCCACATTTGACATCTGTTACCAGCGGCAAGTTTAGAGGTAATTCCAAAGGGATTACCAAGATTAGTAATATTGTGGATCCTTTTCAGAAGGTTGAAGTCATCAAGACCATTTGCAAAGGTGATTTGTACACAGATCTCGCTTTGAAGGATTATCATATCAATTATAGGCACGCTCTTGTTTTCGGGGATGGTTTTACTGACAGGGACATGTTCAGATACATCCGTCAACGAGGGGGCATTGCAATCTGTGTTTTTGAACCAGGAAATAGACCTGCGTATGAGAATGCAGTTCATAATCTGGGCGGTGATGGAACCCTCAATAGTTCTGTTACAATACTTGCTCCTAGGGATTATCGCGCAGGTTCTGTTTTAGAAGAGGTGACTCAAGAGATGCTCCATAATATGGTTGAAAGAGAGAAGCATTGTGATATGGACTACTTACTTGTGCACAGTATGTTAAGAGGGCAGTTGGAGCATCCGCAAATCAATGAAATAGTATCTGGACACTATCAGGATTGCAAGTGGTGTCAGAAGCTAACCTCTCCGCAGTTGATTTTCAGTTGAATTCAACAACCTTTAAATAGGTGCTAATCCTGAATTGAATATATGGCGTATAAATATTGTATAAAAACAAATGAGGTAACAAAAAATGGCAAGAACAACTGAATTTGTACTTGGTCTGATTGGGGGCATCCTTGGTTTTATGGGTGCATTCATTGCAATGCTTGTTGGTGGTCTCGGAGGCGTACTCGGTGCTCAAGGTGCTACCACTGTAGTCGCTCTTGGATGGTCCGCAATAGTATTTTCCATTGTTGGAATCGTAGGCTCCGCACTCGTTAAAACCAAGACC
>JAHJEM010000120.1 GCA_018825425.1 Nanobdellota archaeon
AACCAAAGAAACTATTGATGAACGATTAAAGACATTAAAAAAGGAAACTTATGAAAAAGATAATTCACACCATATTTTCATAAGAAATCATAGGCAATGTGCCTCTGTAGTACTGCGTAGCTGACCTCAGCTTACGGAACTGGAGAGGACGTTCAACTGCGTTGAAGTCCTCTGCACTGCAGAAGTTTTTCATAAGAAATCATAGGCAATGTGCCTCTGTAGCACAGCGGTAGTGCGCTACCTTGGTAAGGTAGAGGTCCCGAGTTCAATTCTCGGCAGAGGCTTGCCTTTTCTTTATGGTCGTTGTCGGGACGGTCCCGAGTTCTCATGACAATCGTAGATTGTCAGGAGTCCCAGCAACCTTTGGTTGCTGTGACAATTCTCGGCAGAGGCTTGCCATTTATTTAGAAGTCTAAAGATTCTCAATATTCTTAACAATACCCGTATGCGTGACTGTAAGTCCATCTGCATTGAATTCCAGCTTGATCGCATCGCAATTAGGAAGGCCTACCTTGTCTGGGAAGTATTTGTACAGAAAATACATTACAGCCTGTTCGTGGCTAAAACCAAGAAGGACCACTTTCTTGTCAAAGTTAGGATGCTTTTTGGCAAGTTTCTTGGCACAGAACCTGACAAGCCGCAGTGTGTTCTTGAAATCAGTCTCAAATGAGTCGACTCTGCTTTTTATCTCACGTGCCACTTGTGGCATTTGGCTCTCAAAATATTTCTTAACTCCTTCAGAATGAGCCCCAAAATTACCACCCCAACTACCTTTATCATCTGCAAGGACTATATCTTTTCTAGCAGTTTCCCACGTGTCCTTAAACTTTTGGCCAAACTTCGGATTTTTTATCACTGCATCCCAATTCACAATGCTCTCATCGAAGTGTGCAGGAGGATTATATATGCAGTCCAGTAGATTGTTCTTGGATTTAATGGATAAAGAATGGATTTTTCTGATTTGTGGACTCGTGTATTGCCGGAATCTGCTGAGCATTCCCTCTTTAGGATCTCCAATCTCAAATTTTTGTTTGATTGCTTCTGCCAAGAATATTTGGGCTGTCTGATATGCCCTTGCTTCATTACTTGATCCAAAGAAAATGAGTTTACCCTCTGGTTTCAATTCATGAAAAAAAGCTTGTGATTTATTTTGTGCTAATTCGATTCCAGATTCTGGAGCATCGTCAATGTTTTGCTTAGAAAAATCAATGGGTCCACAAGGATTGTCAGAAGCAGTCACTGCGTTGATGTATTTGTAATGTGCTTTTGTGTGTCTTACGTAGTAAAATATTATTGGAGCCATATCCATGTATATCACCTGTATAATTATTTCATATTAAAAATTATCCTTAATCAATGAAGTCCTTGAATTTCGTATCTTTCTCATCCTTCTTTTGTCAATTGCTTTTCTGATATCGTCCTTATGCCAGCCAGAATTTCCAAGGGTACTTCGTACATTGGCCTCAGTGTATCCTTTATCCATGTGCTTGTCCACAAACTTGTGGACTTTGAGATGGTTTGGAGGGCTTGTCTTATGCAATCTTTCGCGGAAAACAAAAAGAAGACCAACTGCACAAATGACTGCAAATCCTACGAGTAGTGAAGGAATTGCACTACTGGATGATTCTATATTAACAGGATTCTCAACAGTTGGATCATCAGGTTGCATCTCTGCTTTTTCATGAAGCATTACAGCATATTCTCCATTGCTATGAATCGGAACCGTAACTTGGTTGCCTACAATCTCTGAATCCACTTTTTTCCATCCGCCACCTGATCCTTGGAAGACATTGACTTCACTGTCTCCTGGATTGACTGTGAAACTCAGATCGATTGGTTGGGTATCTGGATCGCATTGTACTGTATTTATGTGATATGCTGGTTGTCCAGAAGGCATAATACCATCCTGTACAACAATAACTTCGCAATTAGGTGAAGAACTTGAAGTCATGACTCTTACATTGATTCCAGGGATGTCTGACTCAATGTATTTCTCGACCACAGGATTATCTTCATCTGGTTGACATGATGCAGAACAATCAGGATCTAAACAATCTGCAAAACCATCATAATCATTGTCAATGCCATCATTGCATACAATCTCGGTTGTTGGTGGAGGCATGTAATATTGGCTTCCGTCCTGTTGTGCTTCTTCAGGTTCATCAGGAGGATGTTCTGGATTATCATCTTCCTCTTCTTGACATTCTTCTTCACAATCCGAATCATAACAATCTGAGTATCCATCGCCATCATCATCAAATGCATTATCACAGATCTCATCAGGGGTCTCATCTGGGTCTTCATCATCCTCTGGTTCTACACAATTTGTGCTGTCAACACAGTCAGAATCAAGACAATCCACAAATCCATCATTGTCATCATCAAAACCATTCTCGCAGTGTTCTACATATTGTTCACAAGGAGGACATTCATCATCCAAGCAATCAACCAACCCATCAGCATCATCATCTATTGTATTGCTGCAAATCTCATGAGGATCAGTGTCAGTTATCTGACAAAGAAGATTGCAATCATCATATTGATCATAATTCCCATCATCACATTCCTCTTCTCCTTCCAATATTCCATTTCCGCATACAGGCGGCATCTCATCCCCTTCACAAGGTTCATAACCTTGTTCAATGCAAGGACCTATATGGCCATGTGCATTTGTTAAGACATTATTTTCACCAACCAGAAGCAAGTATCTGCTGCAATATACGTCGTATTCTGCATCAGTGCATACGGTGTTATCATTGAAAACAAAAGGATCGTATTCACCATCAATTAGACGTGCATCGATTCCTCTGTGACTCATACCTGTAAGCTTGTTTCTTTCGAGAATATTTGCTCCTCCCCCTTTGACAAATATTCCTGTATTTCCTCCTTGGATTGTATTGTCAAGAATACTTGTATTGAATACGCCTGCGTATAGACCAATTCCATCATTGTCTATAATATTGTTATCTAAAATATGATTGAAATATCCGTTTATATAGATGCCTCCTTCCTGTGCACTGTTATCTTCACATGCAAATCCATTATATCTGATCTCATTTTGCTCAACTCGTATATCTTCTTTTGTGATAAGATACATTCCTGAGCAAGTATTGTTGATTGCAGTATTATTTGTGATATTGAAATGTTTGTACCGTCCATTGTTTCCAAAAACCTTAAGTCCGAATTCATTATTCTCAAAGACATTACCTCTAACCTCAACGTTTTCAGTGGTATCTCCAATACGAAGTCCGTTTTCATTGCCTCTGAGAATATTATTTATGGCTTTGGAATTGTAAGGCATATGCATGTAGATTCCGTCGCTAGCAAAATTCTCTACAATGCAGTTCTTTATGGTTATGCCTATTGCACTTGCCTTGATTCCAAAATAAGTGTCATCATCAGTCCCCGTGAATCGGATGGTATGGCCATTGCAATCTAAAGTCGCTCCATTTCCAACAATATATATGCCAAATGATTTGTCATCACCACAAGTAATATCTCGGGTCATGACATGATCTACATATAGCTTGTCACCACATTCACATACTGGTTTTTCAGGAGTACCGCAGTCTGCACCAAACACACTTCCTGTAAGAAGGACCAACATCAATACCCATACAAATATCCTCATGATACACTCTGTATATTGGGTATTTAAAAGAATTGTGGTTAGGGAGGAAAAACTTCTTAAATAAATCGCTATTTATAAAGGAAACTTTAACAAAATACCAAATTATTGGGGGTAATACCATGAAAACAATAAGTATAGTGTTAATTGCTGCCCTTGTGTTGCTTGTGGCATGTTCAAATTCTGGACCCACTGGAGACGTGGTTCTTGATGATGGAGATACCAAATTAACATCAGACGGTAGTGGAAAAGTCGTCATGGAAAATGACGAAGCAAAAGTCACTGTTGAAGGTGATGATGAAGACGCCAAGATCACAATTGAGAGTGATGATGGCGATCAAGTAATCGAAGCCAAGTCTGGAACAGACAGCTGGTGCTCTGAAGGAGCTGAATGGAGTTCAAGTGGCTCAGAAGGAGATGCCCAGATGGTAATTGTTGGAATCGTTGATTCTGGCAAGTACAAAGACTATTGCCATGTGACTTATGACTTTGATTCAGCTGGTGGCCAAGGAAATATGGACATGTACTTCAATGAAGAAGGAAATGGCTACCAAGTAATGGAAGTCAATGGCCAGAAGTTTGAATCAGAATGGTCTGAATGATTATTTTTATTCTTTCTTTTTTATAAAAATCCACCTTTCCTCTTATAATCAACAAGTCTTTGTTCTTGTATGTGTATTAATGTCTCAAGAAATGCACTTCCAAACACTGCGAAATCCTTTACATATGATCCAGGAATCTCAACTACTTTTTGAATGGCATCTCCATCCTTCAACTGGAGATCATCTAATGTGTGTCCATGATTCCTGACCATTTTCATTGTTATTTTTCCTGTGATATCTTTTGCTCCAAGCTTCTTGAACTCTTCTGAAATATGTCTCATTGCTTCAATGCCTTGTTCAACAGTCTCGTAATATGCTTCCATTGTGCCATATGCACGTCTTACTACTGGAACCATATGCTCGGGAGAATTGACAATCTCATCAATGCTTGCACTGCTCTGATCTGCATAAGCTGCCAATTCTGCTCTGAATTTCTTCTTTTTTCCCTGGTTCTGACGGAGATGTTCAATATATTCTCTCTGCACCTTAACTTCTTCTAATGCAAAATAGTCAGACTTAAACTGTTCACGGACAACATTTTCAGTTATATCTAACATGTAACTCAGAATGCCTGGTGCACCTCCTTGGTCCCATTGCCTGAGCAGCTCTTCTCCTGACACGCCATATCGCAGTGGATCAAACCAAAATTTCCTATCTTTGAATTGTGCATAACCTGGTCGTATCCTGGACTCTAGAAAATCTTGAACCCGTTTTCTAATAATGGGGGAAGGAAACAGAGCTTCGTAAACTTTTTTGGCATGGGATATTGTTTCAGTTGCTATATTTGCAACTCCTAGGAGAATATAAGGAACTGAAAAGTTAGTCATCTTTGTTTTTGTTAAATTCATTGCTTGAGTGAACGCTCTATTGAAATCCTCTGCTCTCTGTCTGTCTAATGCATTTTCAACATCATGACCTTCTACTCTGCCTTCTTCCAGTTTTCTGGACAAGGATGCCATTAGCTGATCAAATCCTTCAATTTCAGGGTTTTCTGGGCTGTTTGGACTCATGCATGAAAGTTGCAACGAAGTATTTATAAATGTTTCGGCCTGTAACCACTTAACAGTGGCTAATTGGCTGAAACCCTTAGATTCAGCGTTTATACGCCCTGGTGCGCCTTTCTCTTGTGAAACGAATGACGCATCATGGTGTCTGGTTTGCCGGCTCAAAAGGCATATCTGAGGCTTTTGAGCTTGGTTTTATTGTTTATGAAGGCAGAAGTGATTTGAGGATATAAAAATCTTGTCTTCATATTCGATATAATGTGAGCCGGTTCGAAGAACTGAGAAGTTGCTTTGAATTCCCGTCAAATGGCTATATGGATGATAAAAAGATGATAGAAAAGGATTATTCCCCTAATTTCTCACAGAATTTTACCCCACCATATAATGACCTTACTAACTCATTTCCTTTCAGGGTATTATTGAGGTAACCTATCGCTGGACCCAATAATCCTTCGACAGAATTAGAGAAGAATTCTGGGAATTTTTCAAGGAGTACTTGAACATTCTTGTAACCAAATTGGTCTGCCATCCCTGCTTCACGAAATTCGGAAAGCAGATTCACATTCATCCTCCTTAAATTTGGATCTGTAAACTGACCGATGTAATCTGCAGCCCTTAGCAAACCACCATAAGACCCATGGTCATCCAAACCAGATGGAACTGGGAATTGTGTGTATTCAATCAAACCTGCAACTGCTTCAGCATCCATCTCTTCACCATATCTCTTTCTCACAAATCTCGTCGACCTCTCGACATGTACAGGATAAAGGCTCGCGCCAGTAGACCCTGACTCATGTGAGTCATCCTCAAACAAATTCCTTAGAAGCCCCACATCGTGATGAAGTGCAGCCATTAAGCTGTTAAACCAGTTATCAGCGTCTACAGGCTTAAGAATAGCTTTCCCTTTAAGGATCTCTCGCATTGTAAGTGTTACCTCCACAGTATGAGGAAGATTATGATAAGGCGTGTCCGCTTTTGCAGAGATGAGG
>JAHJEM010000121.1 GCA_018825425.1 Nanobdellota archaeon
CGGAAAGCAGATTCACATTCATCCTCCTTAAATTTGGATCTGTAAACTGACCGATGTAATCTGCAGCCCTTAGCAAACCACCATAAGACCCATGGTCATCCAAACCAGATGGAACTGGGAATTGTGTGTATTCAATCAAATCTGCAACTGCTTTAATATTAAAAGCATTTACATATCTCTCCATCACAAATTTCATCGACCTCTCAACATGTACAGGATAAAGGCTCGCGCCAGTTGATCCTAGTTCGTGGTTGTCATCGTTAAACAGATTCCTTAGAAGCCCCACATCGTGATGAATCCCAGCCATTATGCTGTTGAACCAGTCATCAGCACTTACAGGCTCGACTGTTGCTTTCCCTCTAAGGATCTCACTCATTGTAAGTGTTACACGCACGGTATGAAAAAGATCATGATAGAGCGTGTCCGCTTTTGCCGAGATGAGGTTTCCGATTGATTCAGCTGTCGCTCTTAACATCAGTTCTCTTGGATCTTGATATCTGTCAAAACCTATGACTATCTTCTCCTTGAACTGGTCGATTAGCATTTGGTCTAGATTGATTAATGCCATTTTTCTACCTCACATGCCTGACATCTGAATATCCGGACCTGTCTAATATGCCGCTTAGGAGTTCTTGGCCTTCTTGTGAGACTTGTTTAAGTCCTTTGTTAATGGCTAATCTGTAGTTTGCCACCCCCTGCCAATATGCTTCTCGAGCCTTTGTATGACTAAGAACTTTTTCACGAAGCTCATTCCCATTTTGTAACACTTGACCAACACGTTCAAGGTCGCAATAAGCAGTTTTCATGCTTTCAAGCTGGCCAGTCACATTATCAGCATCACCTTCCAATCGGGTAATCAACCATGCTTTCCCTTTACCCGAAACCTCAAAACCATAAGCCTGCCTTGTCCTTTCCTCTAACCCTTCACGTTCGGAATCCGGAACATAAAGATTAAAACTAGGGGTGCAAACACTCAGTTTTTTATCGGCATAATGTAGAAATCCATAGTTGGTATTATAATTCAAGCCCCCAAGGATATCCTGCATCAGTTCAGAAATTACAACTAGCGGTTCATTCACAAATCCGTCTGGGTTGGTAAATACACTCGTTGGATTGGAACCATTAACCATCTTAACATCGCCATCAACTGATGCCCCCACAGCTCTTCCATTCGACTCCCTTACCTTCTTATTCATTTCCTCATCTCTGATAAAATATACGGTAGCGTACAGCCCATCTGTTTTATTATGTGTGAGTTCTCCTTGAGGATAAGATCCAATCGAAATCACCCTGCCTCCAGGAAAAGCACCAAGAACCTCCCCCTCCCTTTCAATCGATTGTGGAAAGTATTCGTAGCCATCATCAGCCCTCCATTCATTTTCACAGGAATAATGACCTACACGAAACAACCCACGATTACCACCTATGACAATTGTTGTAAGACTGGGCACAGTTCCTGCCTCGACGTCCTTCCTGTCGATTCGAGTGGGTTCTCTTGGAACTGCGCCTAATTCAATAGTTTCATCGAAAAACATCAACTTGAATTCCAGTAAACCTGCTTTTTCCAGATTATTTATTGCATCATTTACGATTTCCATGTTATTTCACCCCTGAGTGAGTGTTACCACTGGATAGTCATTTCTATATTATAAATATTCTTGGCTTATTTTTTCTATTTTCAGTAAAATTTATATATCATTTCCACTTTTCATTAAATATTCATGAAGCTTGACCTACTTGACAGGAAACTCATTTATGAGCTCGACGAGGATTCCAGACAGAGCTATTCCCAATTAGGAAAGAAAATTAGGGCCAGCCCTGAAGTAGTCAGGTACAGGCTAAACCGCCTAATAGAAAACAAGATTATAGACAATTTCATGACAATAATAGACGTAGGCAGCCTCGGCTTCTATCATTATGAGATGTATTTTCGGTTCCAGAAGCTAACGGAAGCCATTGAAAAGGAATTCATCGAATTCATGATTAATTCTAACAACATCCTATGGCTCTCAAGCTGCACAGGACACTTTGACCTTGTTTTTTCCACAATCGCATTCAACAACATCCATTATTCACAGATCATATCCAGGATAACAGACAAATACGGCGATTTTATCTTCGAAAGGAACATCCAGAGCACAATAAAGATACCACATTTCACAAGGTCCTACCTCCTTCCCAAAAAAAACACTCAGCAGATCGGTTTTGAAAGTGCCAACAAAAAGATTGTCAATATTGACAGAACAGACTTCAAGATACTAAGGACAATCATGAATGACGGAAGAATGCCTATTTCGGAGATAGCAAACCAAATAAAATCAACAGTAGATATCGTAAAGTATCGGTTAAACAATCTCAGAAAATCAGGAGTGATACAGACCTTTAGGCCAAGGTTAAATAAAAACTTTATGGGGTACGAACTTTACCAGATCCTATTCCGATTCAAGAACCTTAACGACACCTTAAAGAATCAATTTATCGAGTTCTGCAAATCGCTTGGGCATATCGTATATGTATTAGACACCATTGGCAGATATGACCTCATAGTCGAACTTGAACCAAAGGATCAGAACCATTTCAATGAGCTTCTAAAGAAGATCAGAAACCAGTTCTCGGATTTCATAATCGACTACGAGACTATTGCTATCACAAAAGAACATAAGATGGATTATTTCAGGGTGGATGAAGAGGAATATTTCGAGAAAAGGAGTTCAAATTGCTGATTGTGAATTTAGACCGTTAAATCATACACATGATAACTATACTCCAAGACTAATTAAACCCTTTGATATACATTCTCCGACATTACTTCATATACCTTAGCAACCTTGATTCTTTCAGGTGAATAACTATGGAATATAAGCGTGAACCTTTGGAAGGGGATGAGGCTTTGGTATTAAGGAATTCTTGTGCGAGCTTTGAGGAAACCTTAGTAATTAATGTGTTACTTGACTCTGGGATGCGAGTGAGCGAGCTTGCTTCATTAAGAGAGGAGAATGTTTCTTGGCAAAGAAACTGCATCACTCTAATTGGTAAGGGTGGCAAGAGGAGAATAATTCCGATGAGCAAACGAGTTCGACTTCTTTTATTAGATTGTTTTTCTCATGAGCTTAGATTTCCTTTGGCTATGAGGACTATCCAGAAGTATGTTAAGGTCGTTGCTGACCGGGCAAGGATTAGGAAACCTGTCAGTCCTCATGTGTTGAGGCATACATTTGCTGTGACTTACATTCACAAAGGAGGAAACCTGAGAGCATTGCAAGCGATTTTAGGTCACAGCTCAATCACCACAACAGACATTTACCTGAACTATTCAGGCATACGAGTTTGTGAGGATTTTGAAAAAATCTGGGACAAATAGAAATTCTTGTCCAGGCCTACAATGGATAGAATGTGATGTTCTATTAACGGGCAGAAATCAGGCCTGGACAGCCGCTAAAAAGCCAATATAATGCAACGTTAGGCCTGGATATAGGCCTGACCCGACGAAAGCTATAAATCACAGCCAAAAACACCAAGAGAGTAAGGTCGTTATTCCCGCACAATTTAGGGTGTGATTTCGGCCTGAAATGGCCGAATTCTGGCAGGATAGGCTGGACTATTGGGTGTCATCCGACGATAACCAGGAAAACTATCGACGACAATAATTAACGCATTTCTTCAAGAAATCGAGAAAAAGTACAGCCTTGAGTCCGGCCTAAAGTTACCTGCAAAGACTGTTAACGTGTTTGAAGAATGTCTCTGCATTAGCTAGGCTTTCTTTTGCTGGTTCAGCATTTGCTTGTGGAAGCGTTCTGTAGGTGAAATTGCCTCTCTTTCCTTTTTCCTTTTGGAATATTTTGAGCAAGGTGTCTGCTCTCATCATGAGCTGCTGATAAATCTTCAAGAGCTCAACATCTACTGCGCCTTGCTCTACCATTTTCTTGAAAGCTTCATAGGTTTTCCTATGTTCTTCTGGAGCCTCAGTAACAATATTCTTTGTAAGAAGGTATGCCTTTGCCATGTAAAAAATGGAATAATATGCATGAGAAATAACTGCACTGTAGTACGTGTCTGCTGGCATCTCAAAAACATCAGCTTGAATCTTGTCATCCTCACTTATTATCATGATCATCTTTGAAAGGTTTATCTCGTTTCTTGCTCTTTTAATATAAAGTTCATAATCTGAATCCATGTTTCATCCCCTCCTTGATTAGATCGTAAAATAACTGGTGATTGTACACTGCCATGTGCTTTCTTGCTATCTGCTTGCCAAGATTCTCCTCATCATTGATGAGCATTTCAACCATGTCAGACCGTGTGATAACATGCGCATCAAGCTTAAGCACTGATTTAAGTTCAGCATCTTTAAGGCTTCTTGAAATTTCTTTCACCACATCCTTGTTTTCTATAAATATCGCAACATCCAAGTCAGAATCTTTCTTTTCTTTCTGTATGGAATAAGAACCAAAAACAACTATGCTGAAAAAAGGTGTTGTTTTTGTCACTTCTTCCTTGATATGTTCAATTGATGTTTTGACAATTTTCTTTAATCTTTTTTGATTAGACAGTGCAATATAATGATAGACTAAATCATTTTCAAGATTCAATGTGTACAATGAAGATTTTCCTACTTTTTTTTCAATTAACAAGTCTTCTTCTTTGAACTGCGAGAAAGCAATACTTAATGCATTGTTAGATTTCTCTTTAGCTAAGTTTTTAATTTCCTGCCTTGTTCTCTCTTTGAAAGGATATTTTGCAAACACAGTGAAAATATCCAATTGTTTTTCAGTCAACATAAATACCACTTTATTGGTTTATATAACCCAAAACACTGGTTTATATTTAAATGTTTTCATTAAAAGACCCCATTTTCTATTTTTTCAAGCTCAACTAAAATTTCATACTTCTCCCCAAACTCTTCTCTACTCAATTCTCCTTCAGCAAAACGAAGTTTCAGCGCCTGAAGCGGATCAATAGACTGTTCTATCATGCTCTGTCTTTTACCAGTTTTAACCTTTCCGAACGCCATGTTGATCTTGTTCTGCAAATCCTTATTAGTGATGTAAGCATAAATCTGGGTTGTATGGATATCCACATGACCAAGACTTCGCTGCACATAATACAAGTCAACACCCTTTTCCAACAAATAAGTAGCGTAGGTGTGTCTAAGTGTGTGAAAACTGTATGCATACCTTTGTTGGCCAACTTCCGTCTTGAAGGTCTTAATGTTCAGACCTGCTTTTTTGAGGTAAATCCTGAATTTCTGACTTAAGATATTCGTGGCATACTTGTTTCCATAACTTGTACAAATGACATATTCAATATCTTTTTGCAGTCTAAACCATTTATCCAACAAAGGCTTTATTTTGGAAGGGAGCATGACTACCCTATCTTTACTTCCCTTACCTTCTCTAACGATAACCTTCTCGCTTTCCAAGTCAACATCCTGCTTTTTCAGGTTGCATACCTCACTGATACGCAGCCCGCAGAATAATGCCAGCAAGCTGCCTACGAATACTTGGCTGTCGTCAATGGCCTCAAACAATGCAACGAGTTGCTTCTTGTTGAAAATGTTTGGTAGTTTTCTTTTCGTGTTTGGTCTTGCGTAGTTCTTTCCCATTTTCACATCCTCGCAACTAGGCTTAAGCCGTATTCTCGTATGCTTTGGCTGAGCTCTTGGAAGCCTTCGTGCTTGCGCTTGAAAGCCTCACAAACCGCTTTTTTCTGGCTCATCTTCCTCTGGCTGACCTGAAACCGGATGTCCTCGGGAAGCCGTTCTAGCAAAAGCCAGCGGTAAACCGTAAAAGGATTATACCCGTTCTCGATCAACAAGGCATAAACTTCTTTTTCAACACCAAGAAGCAAGTAGTCCTTCCGGTTGTAGTGATAATGCGCCAGTCCCCCCATGATTTCCAAAAGATTGCGCACGTCCAACTGAGGAAGACGACTCGACAAGAGAATCCTCAACGATTCTAGCTTTTCTACAAAACTTTTCTGCATTTCTGAG
>JAHJEM010000122.1 GCA_018825425.1 Nanobdellota archaeon
ATACTGGAGAACCAGAAGGTCATGAAAGAATACTTTGAAGCAGTTCTCAATAACAATTCTGAAGTTGTGGAGACGGCCAAAGATTGTCTAGATAGACTTGATGAATTGGATAATTCCCCGCTTGCAGATATTTATGCGAAAATCATTCATTATACGCAAGTTCTGATGTGCAATTATGACCTTTCTAGACCAGAATTTCTCGAAGACGCAGGGGAGAAGATAAAAAAAACCTGAAATCAGTAGGGGTTAAGGAACAGGAAATTGACAAGATTTTCAATATCTTGACAACCTCGACAGAAATCAGTCTTCTGGACAGGGAAGCGCTTGAATGGTATGCATTGATCCGGGCTTCAAAAAAAGGGGAGCCAGTTGAAATGCTACTTGGAGCTCATCAGCAAAAATATGGTTGGATCGGGATGTCAGAGAAGAATGATGTGTGGTCCATAAAACACTATGAAAAACAGTTTGTCCGTGACAAGGAGTTGGATGTGGATGCTCTAACAAACAAGAAAAATGTGATCAAAAGAGATTTGTTAGAAGCTCAGGAAGAATTGGCTAAAGAGTACAGCCTAGACTCTGATTCCTTATCTTTACTTGAGACTATAAAAAAGCTTTCAGAAGTAAGATTGGGTACTCGATTGTCTTGGGTTTTGAGTGGTTACTATATTGACTTATTGTTTCAAGAAATCAGTAAGAGAGTTGGTATTGATAAGGAAGAATTAAACATGTATAAGGCAGATGAAATGGATACACTGCTCAGGTCTGGTGAAAAAGTTGACGTTGAGGTAAGAAAGAATTACTCTGTAAAGCTGGACAATGGCAAGATAGAATATTATTTTGGGCTTTCTGAGACCAAAATAATGGAAGACACAGAGCTTCCTAAGGTTGATTATAGTAAGGTTACAGAAGTCAAAGGAAGCATTGCCAACCATGGCAAAGTAACGGGCAGGGTCAAGAAGATCTATTCATTTAGTGAGGATCAAGATAAGGAAATCAGGGATATGAAGAAAGGTGATATACTCGTTACAGGTATGACTAGACCTCATCTTATGCTTGCTTTGCGTAAATGTGGGGCAATAGTCACAGACGAAGGCGGAATAACATCTCACGCTGCAATTATTTCAAGAGAGTTAAACAAACCCTGTGTTATTGGAACCAAGATAGCCACAAAAGTTTTTAATGATGGAGATATGGTTGAAGTTGATGCTGATAAGGGGATTGTAAGGAAAATAAGATGAACTGGAACTATTTGCGTGTTAGATATATACCCTGTTATTGGCCTCTTATTACATATTGGACCTGGCCTTTTGAGAAAGAGGTTGGTTTAAAAAAAGAGCACATAACTCTGCAAGTCTGGAAGAAAGGTGATAATTGGGGTATTCACGAGGAGAACTCATTTAACGTTGCTTCAGCCCACTTTTTCAAGCGCATTCATAAGAACTATCAGAATTTAGAGGAGATTCGGCAAAATGCATTAGATGCTGGAAACGCTGCAATAACCCATTGCAAAGAGTTTGTGGATCATAAGACAAACGATCTCAAGGCTTTTGTGCTGTTCTTCGATGAACTTGTTCTTCTATACCGGGATATTGTGCGTACGAGTATTGATTATTGGTTCTTTGCAACTCAGAAGTGTGAAGTTGAGATTGATAAGAATCTGGAAAATGTAAGCAATGAGGACAAAAAGAGGATCCTGGATATGATGGCATCTCCTGCAGAGGATTCCTACAGCCAAAATGAGGAAATGGTGTTTTTTGAGCTTGTGAAATCTGCTAAGAAAAAGGGAATTGAAAATGTAAGTAAGGAAATTAAGGCATTTTCTGAAAAATATATTTGGTTTCCTTATGAATACGTTGGGCCAAACGTTTGGGATGAAGCGGCTGTGAGAAAAAGGATTCAAGAGGAATTGAAGCAGCCTAGTGAGCATCATTTTATTCCTAATCTCCATGAATTGCAAGAGAAGGTTATAATTGACTATGCTCTTTCAGATGAGCTTATTAAGCTTTTCAGGATTTTGCATGCATTGACTCTTCTTCAGGATGATCGAAAGATGATCAATAGTCAAATATGCTATTACACCAACCATGTTGTCATGAAAAGACTGGAAAAATTGATTGGGATCGATTACCTGCTCTTACGCTATCTTGACCAGGAGCTTTTGAGTACTTATATTCAAAACAAAGATGTAGATGAGCTTAACAAAAAGCTTGAGGAGAGGCAGGAGATTTCAATAATAAGCCGAAAAAATGGAAATCTTATGATACTTTCTGGTAGGGCGGCAGAGGACTACCTGAATACAAGATCTGTAGAGTTGTACATATCAGATTCAACTGAGATTACTGAGGTTAAGGGGCAGATAGCCAATATGGGCAAAGTCACAGGTATTGCTCGCGTGATTAAGTTGAGTTCCAATGTCAGGACGTTCAAAAAAGGAGATATAATAATAACTGGCATGACAACCCCTGACTTTACGCCACTTATCAAGAAAGCAGGTGGAATTGTGACTGACGAAGGTGGTATTACTTGCCACGCAGGAATAATCTCCAGAGAATTGAATAAACCCTGTGTGATCGGGACAAAGATTGCAACTCAAGTGTTTAAAGACGGAGACAAAATTGAAGTAGATGCGGATAAAGGCATTGTAAGAAAGATAAAATGAAGGATCAATTTTCTTTTATTGAGGAGAATGAATGGTACAGCCAAGGTACTGATTACACTCATCTCTTTGCTGGCTATGTTTGGAAAGCGTATGTCAAGGAATATGGTCGGGAAAGTGTGCTAGGTGTCTATGAGAACCATCACCAGAAAGGATATTTCAATCGTAATCTGGATAAGGAATTCTTGAGGAAAATTTTCGACCAACAGATGGCGGACAAGAAGACAATTGACAAGATATACAAGATATGGGAAGTTAGGCTCAATAAGGTAAAAGCAGTCCTAAAGCAAGTCAAAGAAATGGATTTTCAGAACTGTGATTTTGATGAAGCTACACATCTAATGGTTAAATTTGAAAAAGCTAGGCAGGATATGTGGCAGAAAGCATTTCTTTCAGAACTCGTAGATTCAGAAGGCAGAAATCTACTCCAGGAAATACTTGTAAGAGAAGGATATTCTGTTTCAGACACAGACTTGAATGTACTTTCTCTTCCTGAGAAAAGATCTTATCTCCAGGATCTGGATCTGGAATTACTTCATCTGGTAGATAAATCGTCAGAAGCCCAGAAAAAAGGGTTAAAAAAGTTGACAAAAGAATATTATTACATCAGAACAGGTTGGGGTCGAGCGTTCATGCTCACAGAAAAAGATTTTCAAGAAATGCTTGGAGAACTCTCAAAAAAAGATCTCAAAGAGTTTGACAGATTAGATAATTTCGCTGAGGTTACCCTTGAAGAAAAAAAAGCAGTGTGTGATAAGTGTGGATTTAATCCAAAGCTGTTGAATCTATTCTACTTCTTTTCCAGACTTGCAGAATGGAGAGATATTCGGAAACAGTATGTCCAGATCTGCAATACTCACTTGTATGATTATGCAAAACGAGTTTCTAAAGAGTGGAAGATTGAAGTTGGATTGGTTGTGCAAGCACTCTGTAGTGAGATTGCCCAGGGGAAGATGGATATCAAATTGTTGAAGCAGAGAAAAAAACTTAGTATTAGTTATGGGGATGAGAATGATATATCCTTGATAATGGTGGGTCCTGAGGCAAAAAAGATCAAACAAAGGATGTTTAAGTGCTTCAATTCCCAATTTTCTGAAGTCAAGGGTAACACTGGCAACAAAGGCAAATGCATTGGTGTAGTTAAGATTGTCCGCGGTGAGAATGAGTTCTCAAAATTCAAGAAAGGAGACATATTGGTAGCTCCAATGACAAGACCTGAGTATATGCCCTTGATAGGCAAAGCAATGGCGATAGTTACTGATGAAGGTGGGTTGACTTGTCATGCAGCAATTGTGAGTCGCGAGTTAGGTATTCCTTGTGTTATTGGAACGCAGGTAGCAACTTCTATACTTAAGGATGGGGATGAAGTTGAGGTTGATGCTGAAAAAGGTATTGTTAAGAAGATTACAGGATCCAAAAAATGAAATATAAAAAATTGGATAAGAAGGACAAAGAAGTGGCATTTAAGAGGGCCAAAAGCGTAAAAAACTGGATTGTACAGCAAGGTATTGCAACACCACATACAGTTTACTTCCCTGCATACGCTGGAACAGTTATCCTGGAGCAGGAATATCCTGGAACGGGTTTTCAGATTGTCTCTCTTTCTGCTGACGAGAAAAAGCACAATATGCAGTGGAGTGTGGATAGTGATTGGGTCATGGCTAATGCAAATAATATTGCAAAGAAAAAGGGTTTCTATGAGAAAATATACTCTAAATGGTGTCCTGCAGCAAAAGAGTACTACAAGATAATTGATAATCTGTCAACAAAAGGAATAACAGATATTGAATCAGATTATTCTAAGTTTGCCCAGATATATACTCTGCAATATGCTTATGCAATGGTTGCGGATTTATTTCTGCACTGGTCAGATATAGCGTTCTCAGAAATAATTGCAAAATATCCTGATCTTGAAAAGGAAATTCACAGGTTGTCAATGCCTTGTGAAAAATCATTTATGCAAGAAGAGGAGTTAAGCAAACTTCTTTTACGCAAGAAGTTAGGTAGTAAAGCCCAATGTACACTTGCAGATTTGAAAAAGCAGGATGATTATACGCGTATTCTGGAGCATCAAAAACGTTTTTTTTGGATTGAGAATAATTATAAAGATACTGATCCAATCAGTGTTTCAAAGTTTTATAGTAGAATCAGAAAGATTTCCTTGGTCGGGCTCAGTGAGAATATTCATGCATTGGAAAGCTATGAAATTGAGTGGATGCAAAATGCGAGCATATTGACAAGAGTTATTGCACCCAATGACTATTATTTGATCTCTTTGATATCCAAGAATGCTGTCTGGCAGGATAAGAGAAAGCAGGCCAATCTTATCGGCAATTATTGGATTAATGAATTCATTAAGGTTGCAACGACAATGACTGGCCTGAGTGTTCCATTCATGCAGCATATGCATCCAGATGAGTTCATGGAACTTCTGAAAACAGGTAAAGTTGACAAAAAAGAGATAAATGCCCGACAAAAAAGGTATTTCTCTTTGTTTACAGAAAAAGGCGGCAGCGCACTGGATGCGAAATTACTGGATCAGATATGCTTCAAGAAGAAAATGGATGTCAATGTTACAGAGTTGAAGGGTGTATCTGCTTCTCCTGGCAAAGTTAAAGCAAAGGTTTGCATCATTCTTCATCCAGGCAAAGAGAAATTCAAAAAAAGATGTGTTTTAGTTGCGCATATGACTCGTCCAGAATATGTTCCAATCATGAAACAGGCTGTAGCTATTGTTACAGGTGAGGGTGGAATTACAAGCCATGCTGCTATTGTGTCTCGAGAATTGGGGATACCTTGTATTGTTGGTACAAGACATGCAACTGAAGTGTTCAAGGATGGCGATCTTGTTGAGGTGGATGCGGACAAGGGGATTGTGAGAAAGATAAAATGAACTACAAGAATATTATATGGACGCATTATATTACCAGACCAATGCCATTATTCTTCTGTGTGAACAATCACTATTGGTATGCATCTTCCAGGACAAAGGAATTATTGGGTGCTAATTTACCAACTGCTATGTATGTTGAAGAGAAGAATAATGTGTACAGGTATTACTATCCAAAGAAGGATAGAGCAATATTCTTGAAAACAATACTTGCACTTGTAAAAGATAAAAATAGAATTACGGTTTTGCTTAAGGAGGGTTTGGAGCTCAACACAAGAGCCAAATCCTATCTTGAGAAAGGACATGAATTCACAAACGCAAAGGACGCTCTTCTTTTCTTGAATGAAATGGCCATACGCTCTACAATACTGCCTTTTAATGCATTGCAGAAAATAAAAGATGTATATGGGGAGAAGCATAAGATATTTGTGATGTGTGAGCAATTGAGAAGAGATTCATTCTATCCTCCTTTTCAAAGCATAGTACTAAGAACTCTCTTGATTAAAGAATTACGAGAGCTCTCAGAACAGAATCCGGAGAGACTGCTTGAAGTATTACTTCCAAGTGAGTTCTTGGCGGGAAATATCCTCAATGCAGAAGAGCGGCTCAGTAATCGAAAGCAGATAATTTTCCAGAGCCATAATCTCAATGACGAGGTGATTATGGCTGAAAATAATGATTCATTAATTAGAGAATTGGAACACATACCAGAAGGCACTGATGAGCTCAAAGGACAGGTTGCATATAATGGACTGATCCGAGGAAAAGCAAGGATTGTTTTGGATCCATATGTCAAGAATATAACATTTGAGAAAGGTGAAATTCTTGTGACTATCAACTCAAATCCGTTCCTGATGCCCGTAATCAAGAAATGTGCAGCGATAGTGACCGACGAAGGTGGAATTACTTGCCATGCTGCTATTATTTCCAGAGAGCTAAAAAAGCCGTGTGTTATTGGTACGAAGATAGCAACACAAGTCCTGCAAGATGGCGATCTTATCGAAGTAGATGCAAATAAGGGAATTGTCCGCAAAATCAATGCAAAATAGCATATTTCTATACTGATTCCGAAAGATTTATCTATGTTCTTTGAGTGCTTGTGGTCATGAAAAAGGATAAGATCCATATCCAAGGAGCATGCACTGCAAATCAAGGTAGAAGCCCAGTCTTTGAGCTATTAGGCAGGAGATACGTGGTTTTTGAAGGGTTAGATGGTTTGGTCTTAGTGACAAGCACTGGCACCGAAGCAGATAGTGCTAATCGGGGAGAATATACTTATAGAGCAATCAAGCATATCTTTAGGCGTGGCCTTAATTTTGATGAACAGGCAAAATCATACCATGAACCAGGTACTGCAAATCCAATTTATGGCACTGCAGAGAGGCCTTGGGTTGAAGAGCTTGTAAGTGACACAGCAACTGAATGGACTCTTATGCATAATCCACAGTTACAGCCTCTTGTCCAGCCTCTTCTACGTAGAACTGTTGAGGCATTGGGTCAGTTCGAGCATGCTCAGCGAAGCAAATATCTAAAAAAGGTCGGAATATATATGCAGGATAGGCAGGGTATTCAGACGCGTGCAGATAGGACAATAGATTATTTCATTGGCATGGCACCAGGTAATGCTGCAGCAGCAAGAACCATATTCAGTGATGGTCACATCCGATATGTGGGTGTTGTCTATGACATTGGACAATTCACCGGATTGGATCCAATCACAAATGGTTGGGGAAATGCGTTGCCTTCCAAGTATGAACAGATGTATGCTGATTTGGAACACGCTACAACAGTTACAATGGAAAGAGTGCGTGAAGAGCGCAGTATTTGATTCTAGAAAAGAGTAAAAATTATAAAGAATCTAGCTTATGCCATATTAATTAATGATTATTGGTGCAAAATGGCAAAAGCAAACTTAATAGCAAGAAAAGAGAACATTCTATGGTTTAAAGACATCAAAAAGGAAGACATTCCTAGTGTTGGAGGTAAGGGTGCTAATCTTGGTGAGATGGCAGGAAACTTTCCGGTTCCAGATGGATTCTGTGTAACAGTTAATTCTTACAAGAAGTTCCTGGAAGACACCGGAGTTGGAAAGCAAATCTTTGATTTGCTTGCAGCACTTAAGGTAGAGGATACAGAAGCTCTTGACACTACCTCGAAAAAGATTCGTGATCTTATCATGAAGCAAGAGTTTCCAGAAGCAATAAAGAAAGAGCTCTTGGATCACTACAATAAGCTTCCGATAAAAACCGTTGCAATACGAAGCAGTGCCACAGCAGAAGACTTGCCTACTGCGAGTTTTGCAGGCCAGCAGGATACTTACTTGTTCATTGAGGGAGAAGACAAGGTTGTTCATTCTGTCCAGAAATGCTGGGCAAGCCTTTTTACAAGCCGTGCAATCTATTATCGAGAACATAATAAGTTCAAGCATGAAGATGTTCTGATATCTGTGGTTGTTCAGATCATGATCGATCCCAAATACGCGGGTGTGATGTTCACACTTGACCCTGTGCACAAGAAGTTCATACTTATTGAATTTGTCGAAGGTGTCGGTGAGAAATTGGTTTCTGGGGAAGTAACCCCAAACACATATTTCATGGACAAAAAGACTCACAAAGTGAGTGAGAAGTCTCTGCAGTTTGAGATGGATACCAAGATGGCAGAAGATGTATCTTTAGTTGGTGAAAAGATTGAAGATCATTATAAGATGCCTATGGATGTGGAATTTGCTTATGACAATGATGGTAAGCTTTGGATTCTTCAAGCAAGACCTATTACAACGTTGTGAAAAAAATGCTAAAAAAAGAGGAATACATAAAACTGGTTAGTAGACCATATCCTCCTTTCTATATCTCCGTTATCTTTGAGGGTTTTTCTAATCCTGAGTATTTCCAAGATGTAATAGGTGGACCATTCACGTATAATAATATAGTTATTCTGGATGGCAGATGGTATTATCCTGTTGGAGAAATAAAGTTGGCAAGTAAGGTATCTTTTGACTCATGGACCAATCCAAAAGGACTTGAGAATGTACAGAAAGTGTTTTCTAAACGAGAGAAGGTACTGATCAAAGCCACAAACAAAGATCTAATAACATTTGCAGAGGCTTATCGTGCATATATGCCTGCCTTGGCATTAGTGTTTACGCTTGAAAACAGGGTGGAAAAGAAGGTCAGAGAGATCCTGCCAGATGCAGAGGAAAATGAGCTGATGGAGTATATCAATAGGCCTCTCAAGGATAATTTTGTGCTCCAGGAACAAGTTGAATTAGTCAAGACAAAGAATTTGAAGAAGCATGCTAGAGAATTTGAATGGATAAAATCTCGTTATGGAGACTGCAATCCTTACACAGGAGAGCAGGCTCAAAAATACTTGGAAGAAATTGATAAAACAAAATTTCTTAAGGAATATAAAGAGAACAAGTCTAAGATTAAAAATGCAATTAAAAGAGCAAAGAAACTTGTTGGCAAGGAAAATGAGGTGTTCATTGATTTAATGCAATTTATAGTCTTTTATCGTACTCAAAGGACAGATATCATGAACATGGCAAGTTATCTTTTCATTCCTGAACTCAAACAGATGGCAGTGGATAAAGGTTTAACCTATGAAGAGCTGCTTATGTGCACTTATACAGAGCTTCGCAGCACTATTCCTTCCAAGGAAATATTAAAAGAGAGGATGGAGGGTTTTGCTTTTGTTGTAGAAGATAGCAAGGTACGATTAGAGTCTGGCAAGGAATATAAAAAAATCTTCAAATATTTTGAGGAAAAGCATGCTGATGTCAATGAGCTCAAAGGAACAATCGGCTGCAAAGGCAAAGTTACAGGTATTGTCAGAGTAATCAAGTGCAGAAATGATTACAAGGATTTCAAAGATGGTGAAATCCTTGTTGCGAGCATGACAACCCTTGATATGGTTCCGATTATGAGAAAAGCAGCTGCATTCGTGACAGATGAGGGTGGAATAACTTGCCATGCTGCAATTGTGAGCAGGGAGATGAAAAAACCCTGTGTCATGGGAACAAAGAATGCAACTCATGTTCTAAAGACTGGAGAAAAGGTTGAGGTTGATGCAATTAAAGGGGTTGTTAGAAGGATTTAGTATTAAATGATGTTTATTCTATAATTACTTTCCAGCGACCCTCTTCAGCCAGGAAATTAAGAGTATAAGGTTCATCTGATGTTGGGATATCATCAGGATCCAGAAGATTGTAATCAATGGTACACACTGTGACTTCAGGTTCTTCAGCAGGTGTGGAGAAGTAGGACGTTCTTGGTTCTTGGATACATCCGATATTGAATATCTTTGGATGATATTTTATTCCGTGTTCATCATAATAAATATTTTTCAATTCTCCAGCATCTAGTTCACTTTCGATTTGAGAGTATTTGTTTTGGTATTGTTCAAGACTCTCTGTGCTATGTAGCATAACGCAGTTTAGAGCCTTAAGATCAGGGATATGGTCAGATACTGCCACGCTGTAGGTATTAAAACTTTTTTCCGCGTTTGCTAAATCATATCCTGTACAAGGATCAACTGGCTCACTTTTAGAGCAAGAAATCAATAGGAATCCCAAGCAGATTAGTGCAATGTATTTTGCTACCATGGTTTTTGTTGGTTTCTTTATTCTATTTAAACCTATTTATTTTCCTTCAACCTTCTTTGCAATCAATCCTCCGATTGCTGCAACTCCTGCTGCCAATAATCCTGAGAACAATGGACCGAGAACCAATTGGACATATGCTCCGATAGTCATGAATCCTCTTATAATTTCTTCTGGTGCTCCTTGTTCGATGGCTTGTTGTACTGCGTTCTCTGTAATTTCTGGAACCCAAGTAAGAAGTATTATTCCAATGATTGCACCAATAAATGCAGATATTATTCCAGTCAGTGCACCTGCCCATGCAGCAAGCTTGATATTGAATTTGTGATCAGCTACTGCTAAATATCCTACAATAGCGTATACTGCAATGCCAATGGCTGCTGCCCAGGGGCTGCCAAAGACTTTTAGGTAACTATCCAATGCATACTTTGCTGTGAACAATCCCGCAAGGCTCCACAGCACTAAGATATAAACTGGAATTTGGATTATCTTCCAATAGAATGAAAACTCTTTTTTTGCGAACTTCATGATACCACCCAATTGGTTAATATGCATTCAATTATTTAAATCTTGTGGAGTATTTCTATTTTAGAAGTCCAGTCTTGGCCTGTATCCAATTCCAAGGGGTTGCCCTTGCAAAATGCAGCATGTATTCTTGGGCCATTTTTGGTATTAGAAGAATGACTAGCCAAATGATTAGACGCTTGATTGTGAGTGCATATTTTGGGAACCATTTGTTTCTTGCAGCCCAGAACAAGAACCAGTGTTCAAACAGGTTTGGAAAAACAAGGAGGAGCCAACGGACTTGAGTGATTTCGAACATGATAACTCCAATTACCCTATATATAAATAAAGTTATAGACGTCCACTTGGCCATTGCTTCCCATTTTAGACTCTTGATTAGAGCGAATAGGAGATAATATGAGTCGAGAGCCTTGTCGAGTGCAGAGTAGTTGGCAAAGTCACCCATCTTGAAAACATCTATGAGGACAACATCAATAATATCAAAGAATGCAGAAAGGACTGTTCCCCCAAAACATATCTTTATAAATGATTGACATGCCATTAACTTTAAAAATTTTTAGATAAAATAGAGTGTTTTTGGATAAATTTTATATAATACAATACAGATTATCTTTGACATGCCAAAGACTTTAGGGGGTAAACGAAGAAGACCTGTTTCTAAGAGAAGAAAAAAACCCTCCAAAACACCGTATGATATACATGTGGACAGTCTACACAGGGAAAACATTGAGAAATTAAAAGAACTTGGTAGGTATCCTTTTAATCGTACCGATGGAGAGCGTGCCATTGCATCCTCCTTAGTAAAATTGGGTTATAGATATGTGGCAGAAAAAGTTATTGAAGGACTAAAATATGACATAGACAGATACCGGGTTGCTGATTTTTATTTGCCTCATGAAAATATCTATATTGAGCACTTGGGGAGATGGCCAAAAGACAAAGCAAGATATCAAGAAAAGATGAGAGTATATGCACAGAATGGTATTAAGTGCATTTACATCTACCCTAATGCATTAAACAATATCACATTCATATTGAAGACCAGAATTAAGGAAGTGCAAAAAGATAAACTTAAGCCAATTCCTGCAACACAACCTATAACAGTAAGAATTGAAACAGCAACAAAAACACAAAAAGAAGAAAAGAAACCAGGTTTAGAACCAGATTGGATTGAAATACAACCTCCTCCAGAAGAACCAAAACCGGAGACACCACAAAGAGTAAAAAAAAAATCAAAAATCAAGTATGTGGTAATCACAATAATCGCCTTGGTATTACTAATTTTGTTTATTGGAACTGGGGATGATGCAAACCAAAAAGAAGCTAATACCACTACTAACTTGGTTAATATTGACTCTGATGCGCCTAGGGGCTTTGCAATAGCTAAGGATGAATTCAAATTCTGTACAGGCATTTGTACAGGATGGAGTGAACCTGGAAGAACAGCTCATATTGTACCATATGAAGATAAATCACTTAAATTGCTCAAGTGCGAGTGCGGAAAATCAACAATGGATAAGTACGGTATAGAAGGCATGAATAGAAAGGATTTTTATTTTGATACTGATACTAAAGAGACATATCCTCAGAACATAGTTCAAATAAGACAGAATGCATTAGAAGAATATAATACTTTTACTAAGGCTTCATAGAATCAAACAGTTATTGCTCTTTTGTCAACTTTTTTACATTCTCGCACGTGGCATTTAATTTTGGGCAAAAATTTATAAGTATTTATAGTTTGAATGAAAAATAAATGCGCAAGAAAAAGCATACTGGAGAGGAAAAAGAAGCTTCTGATAATCTTAAACGAGTAGGATGGTTAATTTGGTTAGGAATGGTATCAATATCTCTCAAGGAATGGAATTCTGATAGAGACCTTGCAATTTCTACGTTAGTAATGTTGGCTGGCATTGCATTATTTGTACTAATTAGAAAGATAATAAAGAATAGAAAAAAAGCTAGAAGACGGTAGAATCATAGGAATCTGGACTACTAGAAAAAAGTAAATCATGCTTTGTTTATTACTGCCAATGCAAGTATTATGTATATTATTCTAAATGCTATGATAAAATTTCCGCATATTTTTATTCCCTCCACTGAGTCTTTTTGTTTTTCTTTAGACATTTGATTAACCATATCATTTGCAATACTTTCAAATGCCCATACAAACAAACCAAGACCTGCAATAAGCAAAGCTCTTCCTTGCACTAATTCAATACTATAACCTTGTACAGGGATAAATATTGATAAAATGAATACTATACTGGCTGCATACATAATGTACTTGTGGGGGTCAGTAACCCTCATAAGGTCCCTTGCTGTGTCGTTCCATCCCATTTTAATTGTATTATCGCAAAATAAGGTGGTGGTGCTCCCGTCGGGATTCGAACCCGAGTCGAAGCCTTTCTCCAAGATTCGAGAGGGCTTCATGATTGGTTACCCCAATCCTGTTCCAGGACAGTATTGTCCGGGCTACACTACGAGAGCATTAGTTGCGGTTTTTTTAAGGGGTTTTTAAATTTTGTTGACAATAGCATCTTTTCAAGAACAAACCACGCTACCCGCGTGGACTAATGCCCAACCTTTCAGGTTGGGGTAGACCCAGATCAAAACATGTTTTGATCTGGCAAGGACCAGAACCAGAGGTTCCGGTGATGTTCTGCACGATAGTGCAGATTGGTCTTGAAAAGAATGCAGTTATTGATATTATTCTTCAATATTTTTTTTTCAATACACATTTTGGAATACTATTCCTTAAAGAATTCATCCAAACTCTTAGAACTAATCACTCCATCCTCTTTTCCATCCATCTTGTCAAGATGTTCTGGTAGCCAGTCAGCAAGAAAGAGTGTATGGGAATAACCCTTTCCTTTGGTCTCGATGAATCCTGAAATCAATTCAGAATAGTGCTTCATCCGATCGAGTCCAACTCTTTCTCCTTCAGGCGTTCGAATAGAATATTTTATCATGCCTGCTTGAGGATTAATGTTCTTGACCTCCATTACATGGGGATTCGAACCTGCACAGCCTATCATTGCCAAACCTAAGATGGCATAGCCTACATTTCTAAGTACTCCAGAATATGTATTCCTAAGCTTTTCAGAAATATCAGAATATAAGTCAGATATCATGAATATGAATTGGAAAAACAAAATGAAAAATTACTTCCTTGCCTTCTCTACTCTACCACCACGTAGGGCTTGAAGACTTTGATCATTGACTTTGATGACTTGCCATCGAACTCCAGGGATATCTCCTTTAGCACGACCCATTTTACCGCCGATTCTTTCAATCATGACCTCGTCGTGTTCTTCTACGAACTTGGTTGCGCCGTCTCCAGGCAAGAATGCAGTAACTTGTTTACCGTTCTTGATCAATTGAACTCTAACACACTTTCTCATAGCAGAATTAGGCTGTTTTGCTTCAAGTTGAAGCTTCTCTAGAACAATACCATTAGCCTGGCTGGATCCTTCAAGAGGATCGCTTTTCTTTGCAAGTCCAAGGGTCTTTTTAGCATACCATTTATAGAGCTTTCTAAATCGTTTCCGTCTATTCTGCAGCTTCTTTGCTGCGCCTATTCCTGATGCTTTCTTGCTCATAGGGAACAGAAGATTTTGAGGGGGTTTTTAAAGCTTTCTGTTGATAAAGAGCTAATTCACTTCAAATTGCTAAGATTGCCATCTAGAATGATAGGCTGGAGAATCTCTACTTCATGAGCCCAACGGTGTTCATGCTGGTCAGGAGTAGGATATAGTAGATAGACTTGCTTCCCAAGAAAATGAGCAACCCCAAGATCCATGAATGTGCAAGTACCAACGTACCCATCAATCCCATTTTTAGGATAGTTCATTACAAGTACAGCATCACTCTTTGCAACTTGATCAAAACATGTTTTGAGGATATTATTTTCAATGCAATGCTGTTTGTTCTTTTCTAAGTCATCAATAAGCTTTGGGTCCTCGATAAGAAGATCAGTATCACAAGGAACCTGGACACTATGTCCATTAGCTTCTAATGTTTTTTTGGCTGCTTCCATCTCTTTTGAGAATGTCATACTCCCGATTAACATTATCTTCATTTTGCACGAAAAAGAAGGATATTCATTAAATAATTTTCGAAAACCCACCTGAACATACGAAAACCTTTAAATACAACCTACGCTCTTCATGATTTGGGTGAATTTATGGAAAAAGGGTTACCAAAAGAGGAAGAGCTGCAATTTCCGCAGGATTACTATCAATACGACAAGGAAGGTATGAAGGCCATTCTAGACGACTTTCCAAACCAAGTTCGAGCATCAATCAATCTTGGAAATGCAATTGAGATTACCAAAAGCAAGAATATCTTTTGGTTTGGCATGGGTGGAAGTGCAATTTCAGGTATGCTTCTGAAATGCTATATTGGGGACAGCGTACAAATGGGCATAGTCAATGACTATGATTTTCCAAAGCATATTCCTGAGGATGCATTGCTCATTTTCTGCTCATATTCTGGTAATACAGAAGAGACTCTTAGCTGCTACAAGACAGCTGCCAGAAAATACAAGAATGTATTCAGCATAAGCAGTGGTGGAAAGCTCCAAGAGATTGCAGGCATGAATCGCTTGCAGCACATGAAGATCCCTAAAGGTATTCAACCAAGAAACAGTATTCCATACCAAGTCTTCCCTGTTCTAAGAATATTGGAAAACGCGGGCATTATTGCTAATGTGGACCAGGAAATAATGAAATTTATCGATAAGATTGATATGAAACAATTTGCAAAGCATGGAGCGGAATTGGCATTGAAACTCAAGAACAAGATACCTATAGTATATGCGTCCCATAGATATTATCCTGTAGCATATAGATTGAAATGTGAAATCAATGAGAACGCCAAGGTTCATGCATTCAGCCATGAATTCCCTGAACTCAATCACAATGAGATCCTGGGTTACACTATGTTAAAAGGAAATTTCTACGGTGTAATTCTCAGATTTGATGATGATCATCGCAGGACCCAGAAACGAATGGAACTCATGAAGGGTATAATGAAGCGTTCAGGAGTAGAGGTAACTGAATTGGCTCTTAAAGGTCCAATGATCAACAAGATGTTTAGTGCAATCTTGATTGGGGATTATGCATCATACTACCTTGCGCTTGCATACAAGATTGATCCATCTCCAGTTAATCTGATCGAGAAGTTCAAGAAAGACATGGGACCATATGTTTAATCTTTGGGCAGGTTCTTTTCACTGATAAGCAAATATTGAATTTATATACATACATTCTAAGTCGTGAAATGCAAACCTTTAAAAGTTATAAATCAATCTTGGAGCACGGTCAAGGGATAATTATGAATGAAACGCTGCTGGCTTACGCAGGAATTGGAATAGCATCTTTAGGATCAGGCGTAGCTATGGGAATACGGCAACAGAGACAGGCAGAAGTCAAGGCACATATGAACAGAGGCCATATGATCAGAAATGCCAGAGAACAAATCGCGGTTCCACCGTACCAGAGACTGATTAATTTGGAACGAGCAGACAAGGCCAATAGTAGAAATTCTTTATTGATTGGCTTAACTACACTATTTGGTTCAGGATTTGCCCTACCTGAAATGTCAGCAGTTCATTTGGGCAGTGAAGCAGCATTGTTTCATTATGTAGGTAATCTGCTTGGAAGAAAAATTGCGCCACTGAAACCTTTTGATGCTGAGCCAACTTTTAAGGAAAGGAAGGATTTAGATGATCTTATTACTCAATGGAAATTTTGTGTGCAAGCAGATGATTCAAAAGGTGTAAGCCAGGTTCAAGAAGCTATTATTATCCATTCAGAGCAGCTCTTGAATAAAAGGCCAAGTTTTGCAATTGCGGATATGATCTTGGAGGAAGTGGACAAAGGCCACAAATATGTTAATCTTTATCGAAATCTAAACAAGTTGATGGGACCTGAGTTTGCACAGTTTGGTTCAATTAACATAGCGACATTGAAATATGGAATGACTAGGATGGTCCCTGATACTGACGCAAGAGCATTTATTCCACATAATGAACTTGTGTATGTCGTGAAATTAAGTAGCGATATATGCAAGAATGCAGATGGATTTGCAAATAGGGATTATCCACCAAATGAAACCAGGTACTGGGATGAGTCACCTGGACATCTTGCAGAGATCATGATGGATGAGACTGAGGAAGATATTCCAATAATTGTGACTCTTGCAGCAGGTCTTTCGATTTATCAAAAAATGGATTACACCTTGTCGTATTATGAGGCCCGAACAAACCCGGAATTTGGAGCATTTGCAGAGGGGTGGATGTAAGCATGGCTAGATTCAAACAAATTCGGAAAGGAGACAAAGGGCGTGCGATATTTGTAGCGCCTCTTGCCCCAGGACCTGAATCAAGGTATTTTGGAGTAGAATTCAGGCTTGAGCCAGAATCATTAGAAGATACCCTCAGTCGGGATTCAAATACGGCTCCAAGACATATCAGGTTCTTTAGGCCATTTGTTGCATACACTGATGAGAAGATTTTGGCTTATGATGGAAATATTTTTATGGTTGAGGGGCCGGTTAGGAATGCAATTGACGCAAATACACAGATAAAGAATGTCTTGAAATGGTATATTTTCAATATGACTAGAGGAAACCAAAGTCAATCCAGACCAAAGAGACCTTCATCTCCAATCGGACTTTATGAGGTGCCTCAAGAAGAATCTACACCTAAAGAGAAACAGTCTATGCCGCGAGAAGCATTAGCGCCAATGTATGAGGTACATACAGGTACAGAAGTTACAAATTATCTCAGTGGTAGAATGCAAGAATATATCGATGACCCTGCTAGACGAATAAATATTGAAAGAGAGCTTAATGCCTATGCTGGCGGTACAGAGATACAGGAGCAGGTTGCGAAATTATTAACTGTTGTAGATATCAAATCACATGGGTGGGAACAGTTGGTCCAGCTTATACCTGAAATTTGTGGTGCATATCGAGAAGAGAGATGGGAACATGCTGCTGTTGTTCGGGATAAAATCAAGGCTTTGGACGCTGAACGTAAGGTTTAACGACCGAAAGTTTTAAATACATGCAAACACATGCTAGTCACTAATAGTTCAGTGATAAAAAATACTGGGAGGACTTAAATATGAGAAAATTCTTATCAAAAATCAAAAGGTCATCAATGGTTGAAGATGAAGACGATGCTGGAGAGGAATATCTAGAACTTAACACAGATACAGAGCAAAGTAGACAACAGAAGGTATCAATTAGACCTTACGTACTCAATGATTTCTCAGATGTCAAACCGATTCTTGATAGGTTGAGAGAGAACTATACAATTGCTCTCATAAATATCAAACCTCTCAAAGAAAAGGATCTTATAGAGTTGAAGCGAGCGATTAACAAGCTCAAGAAAACAACTGAGGCAATTGAAGGAGACATTGCAGGATTCGGTGATGACTATATTGTTGTTGCTCCAAGCTTTGCAGAGATCCATAGGACATCCGGTTCAATGAAATTGGAAGAGGAATAAATCTTTCTTTTTTTTGTTTGTTACTATTTTCTAGAGATATTTCTATAAAAAATTGTTTCATTTCAAAACAAAAGATTTAAATACTTCCATGCAAAAAAGTATTGAATTGGGATTTAAAAAGAAGGGTGTATAATGATTCGAGGTGATACGAAGTGCTAAAAGACAGTTCTAGTCAGTATTATAATTCTTATTCTTCTAGCTTTTGTAACTCTTTTAATCCCAAAACCGTTTCTCGACGACAAAATACCCCTTTAAATCCTAAAAAAATAAACAATCACAATTCTTTATGTGAGGTGAAGAAATGAATAAAACAATTCCCGTGTTAGCAATATTGTTCTTTGCTGGAATCCTAGCAATGACAAGTGTACAGGCAGACCCTGTAATCAACATCAACGACACTATAGTCAATACGACTAATATGAGTGCAACGTACTATAATGTGCATTTTAATTTTACTGATAATAATCAATCGAATGCGACTTGTCAGATTCACTTGGATGGTATAGCCAATGTGAATTCGTCTAACGCGACTACCATGAATAATACTCTGTCCAACCTCACACTCACCTATCTAGGTGATGGACGGTACACATGGTATGTCAATTGTACCAATGGTACTTTTGCAGGAAGAAGCGCTACGTATGAAGTTACACGGGATACGGTTGCGCCTACAATCAATATTAATTCAAGTAATAGTCCTGCTAATATGACTAATATTACTGTTAATTATGCAAACATTGTGTATAACTACACGGATATTTTGTCTGGTAGCGCCAATTGTTCATTGTATATTGATGGTATTTGGAATCGAACCAATGCTACTGTGCTAAATAATACCAATGACAATTTTACTATTGTTGGTATGGCTGCGGGAAGTCATACATGGTATGTTGGTTGTGAAGACCATAATGGCCAGGAAGCTTATAGCGGTGTGTATACTATTATGTATGATGCAACTGCACCTACAGTTAACTATGTCGGAAGCCTAGTAAATCAGACTAATGTGACTGTGAATTATCTCACATTTAGTTATAATTTCACAGATGTTCTGTCTGGTAGTGCTAATTGTTCATTGTATGTAGATGGTCTATGGAATAGTACAAACGCGACTGTTCTAAACAACACTAACACCGCAATAAGCTTGTATGATTTGAGTCAGGGATCTCACTCATACTATGTAGGTTGTGAGGATCATGCTGGAAACGAAGCATACAGCAGTATCTATACAATGACATACGATGCCGTTGGTCCTACTGTTAATTATGTCGGAAGTTTGGTTAATCAGACCAATGTTACGGTGAATTATATGACCTTTAGCTACAATTTTACGGATGTGTTGTCTGCAACAGCAAACTGCTCATTGTACGTAGATGGTGTTTGGAATAGTACTAATGCAACGGTTGCTAACAATACGAATACTGCTATTAGTTTGTATGACTTAAGTCAGGCAACGCATACTTATTATGTTGGTTGTGAGGATCATACAGGTAACGAAGCTTACAGCAGTATTTACACAATGACGTACGATGGCACTGCGCCTACTATTAATATAAATGCATCTGTAGTCAATCTAACGAACAGCACAACAACATACTATGAAGTGGTGTTCAATTACACCGATACCTTATCAAGCACAGCATACTGTACTTTGTACTATGATGGTGCATTGAATCATACAAATACCAGTCTTGCAAATAACACTATGACTAATCTTACTTTGACTACAATTGGAACAGGAGCACACACATATTATGTGAATTGCTCAGACCATGCAAGCAATGTAGGATTAAGTGGTGTCTATACAATTACTAGTGATGCAACCGCACCTACTATGGAAAACACAACTTCCAGTGCCACTCTGAATGTAACAAATTCATCAACTAATGTTTCGGTAACCGTTGATATTGTGGATGCAATAGGCGGAACAACAGTATATGATGTAAATATGACAACACCTAATGGAACCAGAACAATGCTTCAATATGCTGGAACTTCTAGGTGGTATTATAACGATTCCATGTACAATCTAGGATGCAGAGCGAATGCGACTACTTGTTGGTTCAATCTAAGTGCAAGAGACGGAGCAGGCAATACTGCAACCACAACCATAAATATGACAGTTGACGGAGTCAAACCTGCTGTAGAGAATTCAAGTGTGAATGATTCTACACTTCTGGCATCTGATCCAATCACTGTTGTTGTTGCAGTATACGATGCCAATAACATATCTGCAGTGACTGTTAATGGAGTTAGCATGAGTTTCAGTGCTGTAAACAATTGGACTGTGGATACGACGCCAACGCTACTTTCATGTACCCAAGGAACAACTTGTGCATTGAACTTTACAGCAATTGATAATGCAGGATTCTACAATACCTCGCATTCGACCTCGATTACTGTGAGCTCAGGAAGCGCTCCTACAGTTAATATCTGGGCAAACAATACTAATAATACACATACCAATAACTCAAATTATGAGGTTGTATTCAACTATACAGATTCACTCTGGACTAATGTGAGTTCCTATCTGTATGTCAATGGTATAGTGAACAATACAAATGTGAGTGTGAACGGTTCTAATACTACAACCTTGAATGCTACAATTGGAAATGAGGCAGCTCATACTTGGTATGTAAAATGTACCAATCCTGATGGACTAAGTGGATTAAGTGGTGTATATAATCTAAGGTATGATGCAACAGATCCAACACTATACAATGTGACATCATCAGACTCTGACAATATCTCAAACAGGACCGGAACTCTGACCTTCTACTTTGACGGAACAGATGCAGGAGGTCTATGGGAAGTCAACATCAGCGGTAATGTGACATATAATATGACCATGATGACAAGCACAAGATGGGGCTATAATATCAGTCCTCATGATTTAGGTTGTGATGCAGATGCATCATGCCAGATCAACTTCACAGCATATGATGCTGCAGGTAATTGGAGAGAAGCCAATTTCACCATAACTGTGGATGACACAGTACCTGCTGTTGGAAATATTAGTTTCAATGTAACTTGGGCTAAAAGCACAGCTGCAATGAATATTTCAGTTACTGCAAATGATATCAATAATGTAAGCACAGTTTATGCAAATAGTGTATTGATGGCATTCTCAAATGATAACAACTGGAGTGTTGATACCACGCCAAATGCATTAGGATGTACTGCGAATGGTCATTGTAATGTGACTTTCACAGTCACTGACAAAGCAGGTAACATCAACGATTCAAGCTGGGGAAGTTTCAGAGTGGATAATACAGTTCCAACTGTAACTGTTGTCTGGCCGACTGCTAATATAAATACAACTAACACAAGTCAATGGTATAATTTCACGCCTAGTGACAATAATGACAGCCAAGGTAATTGTTCGATATACCTGAATGGTGTCAGGAATGCATCGAATGCTTCTGTTAGCTTTGGAAATATAACATCTCTTACTGCAAGTCTTCTTGCAGAAGGAAGATATACCAGTGTATTGATATATTGTGAAGATAGAGCAGGAAATAGGGGAGTTAGCACTGAAATCCATGACCTATGGGTTGATGTAAGTGTGCCTACAATCACACATAATTACCCAAGCTATCAGCATCAAAACATAAGTGATAATACACATACTGTGAGTTTCACTCTCGCAGATGCAGGAACAGGAATTGCTTTGAGTACTTTGACTGCCGTAATTAACGGCTCTGTATATACTAGCAGTAATCTGACATGTACTGGAAATGCACTTTCCTATACATGTACGAAAGCTGTGACCATTAATGACTCAGCAACTAACCTGTGGGTAAATATCACTGTAAGTGATCAGTCTGGCAAGCAAAACACAAGCAACCTGACTTATGGAATTAACACTGTTGCACCGGGCTATCCAACTGGATATACAGCGCCTGCTAGCGCAAATGTGAGTGGTTTGAATGCAACAGGTGCGGGCTCGCATCTTGGTAACTTTAACTTTACTGATAATGTCAGTGCAACTGCCGCACCGTATATTATCACTACATTAGGTAGTGGTGGTTTCACCTTTGGAGCGAATCTAACAACACGAGCAGAACTTGTTGGCAATAAGACATGGAATCATGGCAATGGAAGTAATGACTTGTATATCACTCTTGATAACAATACTATTGACTTTACCATCAATGGTACTAGATACTTTGTGAATTATACTGGTCATAACGCTACGCTTGATTTCAATATGAGTACTAATGTAAGTCATGTTTGTGACTATATTAATACGAATGTTAGTAGTACTGTGTGTTATAACACTAGCAATAAGTTCAACTTCAGTGTTGGCTTCGGAACACTTGCAACAATATATATCAATAATGGTAGTGCAAATACGTGGTTGGGCTTGACTACAGGCAATAGCAGCAATGGTACGAGCGTAAGTAACCGTACGTTTAGTGTTGTTGTGGATGGTACATTGTATTCATTTAACTTCAACAGGACTGCTGTCAATTTGAGTGTAGCTACAGTGGTCAGTTATATCAACACGTACAGTCAGGCACACAATAGCGTGAATATTGTTACGAATAACTCAAATGAGACTATGAGCTTCTTGTCAAACACAACTGGTCTGACATCAAAGATAATGATTGGAAACTATACTGTATCTAATGCAGTTCTAGGTTTGACTGACAATGCGACATCAATTGGTAATCCATTCC
>JAHJEM010000123.1 GCA_018825425.1 Nanobdellota archaeon
AAATATTATTATTATTATTTTTTTCTTTAATTCTTTTTCCAATATCAAGAAATGAATCAACTGTCCAGATTATACAGCAATTAGTATAAGAATCAGACCTTAGATTATCACAGCTGCTGGTCACTATCAGATCATCATTAGAATTGGCGTCCACACATGTGGTAGCAATAGAATGCATGATTCTATAAGCAGCAGGTTCATAGTCAGGATTTAGCCTGGCCATACGCAGTAGATTGGATGCCATAATGACTGCAGGGTACGTATCTTTTACCATGGCTAATGTCTGGGGCTTGAAACCAGGTATCTCCAGTCTTTCGCTGGCCTCATTGTAGTATTGATCATAATAGCAGATATGATCAAGAGGTTTTTTTCTCAAGTAAAAATCTGTCATTTTTCTTGCCAAGGCCAAGTATTTTTGATCCTGAGTCATGTCGTGATAGTCTAAAAACCATTTAATAGCAATCGCATGTCCACGCGACCAACATCCAGCAGGATGCACAGCCCATTTGTTCCCTTCTTGGAATTCTCCTGTATCAAGATCAAATTTTACAAGATCTCGTGTGGAATAATCTTTCCTGATGCCGAATCTGATCATGTTATCAGTATGTTGCCTTACAATTCGTGCATACTGTTCTGCACTAGGCAATCCTTCTATCTGGCTCGCCGCAGCAAGAAGGGGCAGAATCGCTCCTAATGACTGAATATGAATAATTCTCTCTCTAGGTTTGACTTCAGAAAATTTGTTTTCAAAGATGGAGCCCACATTGACGATTCCTGCCTGCTCATCAATCTTGTTAGCATAATAAGAAGCTGCACTCCCAATATCTTTTCCTGCGTGAAAAAACCGAATTGCATTGAGTCCTACTTCATTAGGAGGATCACACATAATCAAATCAGCCTTTTTCTTCGCAAGCTCAAGAAACTCAGGATTACCTGATAGATTGAAACAAGTCTTCAAAATCCTAATAGAATATCCAGATGTTCGCTTATTTGGACCTGTAGGATACCAAATGTGGTCCTGTGTTGTTGCAAATGGAAACAGATCGAAGGCCATCCTATCCCGATACAAAGGCAGTATCTCCTGATCCGCAATCTTGCAAGAGAGCTCAACCATAAGTTCATTCATTGCGCCCGTATCTTCAGGATTGGTATTTCTAATCTCCTCCTGAATATACTTGATAGAACCTCGATAGTCAGCGTAATTCCATCCTGCTATGAATAATGCGCCTACACCTATTGCAGCGCTACTAATTCCCAAAAACTTTCTTCTGGTTATGGCAGTTTGGTATTTGCGAATGGCAGATCCTAATTCATGAGCAGATCCGTATCGTTGTTCAGGTTTTCTCATGGTTGCATTCCGAATAATGCTTTCAAGACCAGCATCAATCTCAGATTCATATGCAATCACAAACGCATCTGAGTGTTTATTCTCAATTATTGCCTCATCATCTTCGCCCTTTTGGCACCAAGGCGTAAGTCCTGTAAAAAGTTCATACATGAGCGCGCCCAGAGCATATACATCGACACGGCTATCCCCGCCACCAACTAATTGCTCCAATGGCATATATGGAATAGTACCCAAACTTGCAGTAGCACCTAGCCTATGACTTAATTGAGCAATTCCGCAGTCTATTAGTCTAGGAATACCATCTTCTCCTAGAATTATATTTCCTGGCTTGACATCCCTATGCACAATTCCTTTCTCATGCGCATGTTGGAGTGTATCTGCCAGTTGTACCACAATATCTAGGATCTCAGATGTACGTAATGCATCTCCTTTTGAATATGTACGCTTGATTTTATCTGCAAGGCTTTCACCCCCAATATGTTCAGAAGTAAATGCTAAAATACCATCCTTTTCCAATAAACTATAAACCATAGGAATATTAGGATGTCTAGGCTCTGAAAGGGCAGTCATCATCTCAGCTTCTTGTTTAAAAAAATCTCTACTTTGAGAACTAAGCCGTCTATGCAGAATTTTCATATCTTCTTGGCGTCCTAACTCCCTGTTTCTCACCAGATAGACCGTACCATAACTACCTTTACCCAGTTGTTTAATAAACTCAAATTCTTCTTCAAAGGCATCAGTTTCTATATTCATAAGAAATGAGAATAGATTTGAGGAATAAAAAATTATGGTTTTAATTCTGTTGCGCCACAGGAAATATAACCATGATAACCATAACGTGTTAATTCTGTTTAAAATTCTTGCATAAAAAGCGTAATTGCTCTGAGGAGGAAAGATCGGCAGCATTGGAAGTATCTCTGGTTGATTCCAATTAGTGACGTTTTCTATCCTCAGGGCGATCTATTAACACACAATCAGAACAGCCCCTTTCACACATAGGGGCACTAGGCAAATATGTATACAATATATATAATGTGATACTGTCTTTTATAATGTGATATATCAATAGAAAAGGGAGATATATGTCTAAAGAATACGATAAAGTGACCAAAGAGCTGTCAGAGAGAATTGAATTATCAAAGAAGTTGCTAGAACGAACAAAGCAGATAGCTGAAGATTCTGAAGATTTCGTCAAAGACGAGGTAGAGCATATATCGCAAGATATTTGGAAATTTGTTAAGAAAAAAAAGTAACGGTAACTTTATCATAATCACTGCTACAAAATTTGGTGCTTTGTTGATTTGGTTGGCAAAACACCTTCTTATACCATTTTTGGATATATATCTGGCGGCATAAACACCTGAGTTAGTTTAGCAGCCACACCAGTAGAATGCTTCTTTATGTCATTAGAACTCATCTTTGCATCTGCAAGACCAATCACTTCATTTTTCAAGGTCATGATAGCAATCACTTCACCAACATCAATTCCTGTATTAATCCTACTTATCCCAGGTACCTTTAATGTAGCACCATGACACAATGCGTCAACAGCACTATCGAGCACCCACATCTTTTTCATGATACCAACTGCAGCTTCAGCAGGCAATAGGATCTTTCGAATAGGTTCTTCATTACCCTCTTTGTAATAGTGCAAAGCATCTATAACATCCTGTAATGTACACACAGTATCTTCCTTAAATGGTCCTGCCCTTATCCTGCGAAGCTCGGTCATGTGAGCACCAGTACCCAGCTTAACACCAATGTCATGGCAAAGTTTCCTGATATATGTTCCTGCTTGACAATTCACTCGGAACAATACATCTTTTTCCAGAATCTCTAATATTTCTATGTCATATACGCTTCTCTCCCTAATCTGTCTTTTGACAGCGCTCTTTACAGGAGGAAGCTGCTTTATCTTGCCTGTAAAATCAATGAATACTTGACGTAGTTTGTCTTCAGGTACCTCATTATGGATATGCATCAAACACACGTATTCTTTTCCTGCAGGAAGCAATGCTTGTACAATCCTTGTACCCCTACTTGTCGCAGTAGGAAGAACACCTGTGACCTTTGGATCCAATGTTCCAGAATGACCTGTCTTCTTAACCTTTAAAATCATCTTAAGATAGTGAGAAACCTGGTGAGAAGTAGGCCCAGATGGCTTATCAAGATTGATTATACCAAATTGGAGCAATTCCTCAACTGACCTTTCTTCAGGCTTACCCCCAAACTTAGAGTGCTTGTCCTGTTTTAATTCTATCTCGTCCATGGGCTATTGGATTAGAAAAGGCTTTTTAAAGGTTGTTACCTTATCTCTCTATATTCCTTCTTCCTAGGTAGAATATCAGCAATAAGAATCTGCCCACTTCTAAATGCATATATTATTCTATATTGTCCTATATGAATTGACCAATACGGATTTCCCTTGAGTTTCTTTCCAATAGGTGCTCGCGTCTCTAATTCAAGAATCTTATTCCAAATCTGTTGCTGAATTGATCTGTCCTTAATCTTAGAGAATGTTTTTTCAAATTGCTCAGATAAAATAACAGAATACATCTTAGTTCAACTTAGTATGTTTCTTTAGAAATTCTTCCTTTGACAAAAAAGGGCCTTTCAATGCTTTCTTAATCTGCGCTAACTCTTTTGGAGTCAACTGTTCTGTCTCGATGTAGTGATCAAACACATCTGCTTTTGCCTTCAAGGCATCATACTCATCTTTTGGAATAAAAACACCGGCATCACTCATTTTGTTCACCCAATATGAAGTATGGATATTGTCTTATTTAAAGGTTGTGGGAAATAATCATTCAATTTTTCAGTTTTGCAGAAAATACATGCATAAGTTCTGGTTAATAAGTTCTGGTTAGATTTGAGAATAAATATCAGATCAAGCAGTCTTTCCAGGCCTGCACAGCGCCTTGGCGCTGTTTAAAAAAAACCTGTGCCTGGCTTTTCAAGCCAGGGCCTGGCCTGCGCTACAAAGCGCAGGTATTAACGCTCGTCTGCAGACGAGTCTGGCCTGGAAGATAAATATAGTAAAAACAGGATTTGAAAGAAAACCTACCTTGGAGGTGAAAATAAGTTCATATCTTCTAGAAATATCTTAAAAATACAATTCTATCTTGTAAATATCCACCATCTGAAATCATCTACGCCAAAATCTATAAAGAGATGCAAGGCTATAGATGCTGATAATGCAAAGAATAACGAGCAGAGGATAATGCCACGGTTGACCTGATTGGGTAATGAGGTTCTCCGCGCTAATCGGAATCTTTTTCGAAATAAGTACGAAAGCATGGTCCACATCAAGTAGTACACTACTAAGCCCACAAACGCTGAAGACAAGAAGTGCGTGAAGGACTTTGCCAGGGCTAACCAAAAGGAGTTTGTTATTATCATGCATAGAAAGGCAAATCATATTTGCTTTAAAAAGTTGATTATTGCAGCACAGGAATTTTTCTTCCATTCTTTTTTTCTTCGAATGTTCTCATCTGGCGTCTTAACATCAACCAGGTTATAACAAAAGCCAATCCATCAGATACTGGATACGCAATCCAGATTCCATCCAAACCAAAGAACAAAGGCAAAAGCAACACAAAAGGAACCAGCAATATCACTTGGCGCAATATCGAGAGAATAAACGCAGGTTTTGCTTTTCCAAGACTCTGGTACACACTACCTGCTACAATGTGATACCCAATAACTGGGAACAACAACGCAATAATTCTCGTAGCACGAACTCCCATGTCAATCAATGCAGAATCATTAGAGAATACACCAAAGATTTGTCTTGCAAAAATAATGAATATTACAAAAGCAAAAAGTGCAAGACCTGTATTCCATTTTATTGCCAAAATAATTGCTTCCTTTGCCCTGCTTAACTTCTTTGCGCCGTAATTATAACCAACAATTGGCATTAGACCCAAGGATATTGCAAACATCGGCATCCAGAGTATCATAAACATCCTACTCACTATTCCAAGTGCGGCTATTGCAACCGCACCACCATAGAATACAAGTGAATGATTAAGGACAATTGCAATTACACTTACGCTGATCTGTCTTGCTGCGGCAGATGATCCTATTGCCAAAGATTCCTTTACAATAGTAAGGTTGAGCCGAAGATTACTGAAATACAATCTAACATGACTTCTATTACTCAAAAAGAACCATAATGCGTATGCCGCAGAACAAAATTGAGCAATGACTGTTGCAAGAGCAGCACCCTTTACACCCATATCCATTCCAAATATGAATATCGGATCAAGAATGAGATTTACAATAGCGCCAATTACCATAGTCAGCATTGCAGCCTTTGCGCTCCCTTCAGCACGGATGATATTGTTTCCACCTGCTGCAATACATATGAACAATGATCCAAACAATACTATATTCATGTAATCGTGAGCATAAGTATAAATTTCTGGAGTTACACCAAATAATGTTAGAAGAGGATCTATAAAGAGCAGACCAAGAACAGTTATAACCACACCAGATATTAGCATCATAGAGAAAAAGTTTCCGAGTGCCTTCTCTGTAAGCTTCTGTTTGTTTGCACCTAAACCCCTAGAAATGATTGAAGCAATACCAACACCAATTGACTGGGACACTGCCATGATTATCATCTGGACTGGAAACACGATACCCAAGCCAGCAATAGCAAGAGTACCTACACCTTTACCCACGAATATCATATCAACTAGATGGTAAAGGGTCATTACCAAAAAACCAATTACAGTAGGACCTGCCTGGTTAAGAAGCAGTTTGCTTATCTTCTCTGTTCCGAGAAACCCTGTTTTTTTCTTCATATTCACATCGCTAATGCTTTTCTTTTAAAAACATTACGACGATTGAGAGAAAACATAAAAACCCTGCTTGATTCTCGAGTACTATGTTTATGACGCATTCACCTTTTATGCCGGAACTCGGGGTTACGATACTTGTACTTCTCATATTCTTCCTAGTGATATATGAGATTCTCGTTCACCAACACAAGGAAAAGCTGCAAAAATTCATGATTTCAACTATTCTGACATTGATTGTAGCATTCATCTTCTTAGTCATTCACAGGCTTGAGGTGGTATTTTGAAGATTTCCACTTTAAGGATTCCTAATATGTTCTTCATAGCACTCTTGATTCTAATAGAAATCCTTTTCAAAGCCAATCCGAAAGCAGGATTCTTTGCATACATCGTATTCCTTCTTGGTAGCATATTCTACTTGTTATATCAAAAAATGGATGACTACATCACATTCTTACTCATAATCCCTGTACTTAGGATTGCAGTTACAAGCTTTAACATTGAACCTGCATTGCAAATCTTCTTTGTCAGTTTCATTATGCTCACAATGATACTTATCAAGCTAAATTTTTCAGAGCACAACATACTTAGATTTGGATTCAACCTAAAACATATTGAAACCCTGACACAAAGACCTGGTCTGATATACATTCTGATAATAATTTGTCTAGGTATTGGAAGCCTTGCAGGCATTATGGCAAAATCATTCATTTCACTGCCTGCATTTAGTGATCTGCTCCTGTTTTCAGTTATGTTTGTTAGTGTTGTTGAAGAATTCTATTTCCGCGGAATTCTTATGACGCTCAACAACAAGATCAGCAGAGTTCTTCTGATTCCTTTCTTGTACACAGCACTCGTCTTTGAGGGGAGCTTTGCATTTGCATTGATTGCATTCATATTCAATCTATTTGCTTGCGGTTTATTCTATAAATATAAGACCATATACTTACCAATGCTTGCACATATGGCTCTTGGTATTTTTCTGGTGGTTCCAAAATTTTAACAATAAATAATACCTTCTCCAAAAAATCCTACGAGTTAACTGCAAGCTCTACAAGTTCCATAAATAACCTCCTGGATTCTGGCCCAAAGGCATAATAAATACATCTACCAAACATATTCGGGTGATATGTATGAAACAAATACTGTTTGTCATTGTGGCAATACTATGTACAACACAGGTCCTCGGGCTTGAAGTGAGCGAGATAATGTACAATCCTGCTGGAACTGATTCAGGAAGAGAATGGGTGGAGATATATTCACCAGCCGGAGCAAATCTCTCTGGAATAAGATTCTATGACAATGAAGGAACTCATGTCATAAATGTAGTGCAAGGCAGTCTTGATATGCCTCCTGGCTCTTATGCAATAATCTGCGACGATGAAACTCTATTCTTGCAAGACTATCCAGAATACACAGGAATCTTGTACTCATCATATTTTTCTCTCTCAAACATAGGCGAAGAGATTGGGCTATTCAACACCTCAAGCACTGAAATCCTTGATTCTGTAACTTACACCAATGAATATGCCAATGGAAATGGATTTAGTCTTGAGAAAATATACAATCAATGGTTAGAAAGCACTATTCAAGGAGGAACTCCTGGTTATTTTGGGGATCCTGTACCCGAATTTGGAACAGCTGCGTTTATAATAACCTTAATTGGAGGAATAACCTGTTTAAGCCTGCTTAGACGCAAGAAATAGCAGTCCTACTTATAAATAGTAACTCATCGCAAGTTTTAAATATACCAAGAGCTTTACCACGAGAATGGGGGAACGTATGACTAAGGATTCATATTCATACATAGATAGTAGTCTAGAAGAAATTTCCCGGAAAAATTCTTTGGAGGTTTAAAAATGATGAAAAAAATACTATTTGCAATGGTAATGCTCGCGGTTCTTCCAATGGTAACAGCAAAAACACTGGAAGTAACACCATACGCATGTCCATTCGATTCAGTAGCTGGCCAAAGCGAAGCCAAGATCCTTGATTTCATGATTCAAGAAGTCTCAGATCTTCCAGGTAGCGCAATATTTGCACAATCTACAGCAGATTGCATGATGAGTTCTACTTGTGACGACACTGACGGTGGAATCGTCTTTGATGAGCAAGGAACAGTAAGTGGACTTTTCGAGTTCAATGGCGTAGAATATGATTACAGCTTTACAGATTTCTGTAGTCCATGCCAAGAAGAAGTTCTTATTGAGTTCTACTGCACAGACGGCTGTGAAGACAATGAATGGCCTTCATTCACAACTGAAGTATGCGAATTCGGATGCGACAATGGTGAATGCATAGATGAGCAAATACCAGAATTTGGCCTAGTTGCAGCAACGATTGCAATGATTGGAGCTCTAATTGGCTTTATGGTATTAAGAAAGCGAAAGTGATTATTTTATTTTTTTTATTTTTTTTATAAAATTGAAAACAAAAAAAACAATTACCAATCTTCTAACTCAGTCTCAAGATCATCAACTTCTGAATCTAGATCTGACTCGTCATCATCCCCAGATACTTCATCAACTTCCTCGAGTCCAGAATCAAGCTCAGTAGGATCAACAGTGTCTCCTGTCTCAGGTTCATCACCAGTACCGTCGTCAGTACCAGCATCAGTACCATCTCCACCAGTTGGAGTAGACTCATCAGATCCACAAGCAGTCAATCCCAGAAGCATTATCCCAATAATCAATAACGCAAATAATTTCATACAATACACCTCCACTAGGTTATATTCAATTCTACTCATTTATAAAGTTTACTGGTTGAAAACGCGAAATGAGCAAAAAAGACATCAACCCATGATATTTCACAACATTTTTATATTCCATTAATCATACTACATCATATGCATGAAACCGTTATAGCTAATAGTATAATAACACAGGCAAAGAAGCAAGGTAAGGTCAAGTCTATCATTGTTGAAGTTGGAGACCTAGGGCACTTGCCTGCTCATGAGATGAAAGAAGTACTTGAGACTATGACAAAATGGGCAGTTACTGTTAAGAAAAAAAGAGGAACTGTCCAGTGCGTATGTGGTTTCTTTGGTGAGCCAAAAATTCTTGAAAAGGTTCACGGCCACACACATTTCGTCTGTCCGAGCTGCGGAAACACACCATTTGTTGTAGATGGAGAAAATATTGTTCTTAAGGAAGTAGAGGTAGAGTAAGGTGTGTTTAGCCATTCCTGGTAAAGTTGTTTCTATAAAAAACGAACTGGCTGTTGTAGACTTTAAAGGAATAAGGAAAAAAGTCAACATTGCATTGGTTGATATACAAAAAGGGGATTGGGTGCTGGTTCATGTGGGTTTTGCCATAGAAAAAGTTGATGAGATCATTGCAAAACAGACCTACAAACTGCTTGAGGGCATAATATGAAAAAAATAATCGACAGTATCAAATCACTGGCCAAAAACATGCCACCCACAACCATAATGGAAGTCTGCGGCGGCCATACAAATGTAATTGTGCAGTACGGCATAAGAAATCTCCTGCCAGAAAACATCAGATTGGTTTCAGGACCAGGGTGTCCTGTCTGTGTAACAAGCCAGCATGATATTGACTGCGTCATTGAACTCGCACTTAACAAGGTCAAGATTGCAGCGTATGGAGATGTCATGAGAGTCCCGGGTACCAGAATGACTTTGGATGATGCAAGAGGTAAAGGTGCAATAATCAAAGAAATCTACTCAGTGACTGAAGTTCTCGAAAAAGACTATGTGTTCTTTGCAATAGGATTTGAAACAACCACACCTATGACTGCCTATGCCCTTTCAAAGGGTATGAGTGTTTACTCCAGCCACAAGATAATGATCCCTGCAATGAAAGCATTACTATCTGGCGACCTGAAGATAGATGGTTTTATTACACCAGGTCATGTCTCAGCAATTCTTGGAAGCCGCGAATGGAAACTTCTCAATGTTCCTCAAGTGATCTCTGGTTTCAAACCCGAACAAGTCCTGACTTCTATCGAAAAAATATTGCAACTCATTTCTCGAAGAAAAAAAAGCGTTGTAAATAATTATGAAGAGGTCGTAAGGCCAGAGGGCAATAGGAAGGCCAAAAAAATGATGATGGAACAGCTTAAACTTGTTGATTCTGACTGGCGAGGTATAGGCAATATCCCTCTATCAGGTCTTGAAGTCAGAAAACCTAAACAGAATGCCAAAAAACAATATAATGAAATTTTAAAAAAGGTAAACACCAAAGAATTTATTGGCTGCAGGTGTGGTGATGTATTAAAAGGACTGCTTGAACCCGAAGACTGTCCTCTCTACAAAGAGGCTTGCACCCCTGCAACACCTAAAGGCGCATGCATGGTGAGTGCAGAAGGCGCATGTAGCATAACATATAAATATGGGAAGATTTAATCTAAGATTGTTTTAACAATGGATTCAATTTATTTGATCTTAGGAATAAGCATTGCAGGTCCAATACTTGGATCCTTGATCGGTGTTCTCAAGAAGCCATCTGAGAATTTCATGTTCAATATGTTGTCATTTGCAGCAGGCGTAATGCTTGCAATATCCTTTCTTGAACTCCTTCCAGAAAGTATACATCTGTCATCAACTTTACTTTGTGTAATCGGAATACTACTGGGCGCTGTTGTAATGTACTTGCTCGATAAACTCATACCACACATCCATCCTGCATTTCTCGAACCAGAACAAGGTCAAAAATGCAGCAACAATCTCAGCAGGGTGGCAATATATCTGCTTTTTGGAATATTTCTCCACAACTTTCCTGAAGGAATGGCAATTGCTACAGGAACAGTAACAGGAAGTGCATTAATCTTAGCAATTGCAATTGCAATCCATAACATTCCTGAGGGAATTTGCACAAGTGCCCCTTACTATTTTTGTTCTAAGAAGAGGCTGAAATCATTCTTGATCAGTTCAACAACTGCAATCCCAATCGCATTAGGTTTTCTCATTGCAAGGGTGCTTTTCCAGAATATAAGCTCAAACATAATTGGAATAATTGTAGCTGGAACTGCAGGTGTCATGATCTACATATCTGCAGATGAATTAATCCCTTGCTCTTGTGGTAAAAAGAACACGCAATGGAGCCACAGTACAATATTCTCACTTCTTCTTGGAGTGGTCTTTGTTGTTCTTCTCGGAAGTCTATAATATCCCGAAAACTATATAAATGAACAATAGCAAAATAGGTTAAATGGCAGGGGCTAAAGAATATGTTATTGGAGGAGTAATTACCGCAATCGGTGCAGGATTATTTGCATACGGATTCAATCGCATGTCAAGGTACAGGTTGATTGCAGACACACCAACCTCAAAGATCAGAAGTATGGCAATGGGTCTTGTAGAGATTCATGGAAATGTCAAGGCAACAGAGACCATAAAAACTCCTTTTTCTCAGAGTGCTTGCGTTTATTACAAGTATGAGATCAAGGAGTATAGAAAGCACACATCCACAGATTCTAAAGGAAGAAGCAGAACCACATACAGTTGGGATACTGTAGGACGGGGCGAGCGAAGGATTTGTTTTAATGCAAAGGATGATACAGGAGAAGTTCCTGTAAAACCAGAAGGAGCAGAATTTAATGTGCCTGTAAAGAAAGTTTTCTTGCAAAAGGCAGGACTGTTCGGTGCTTTCAATACCATTCTTGGAGCTCTCAAGAACTGGGATAATCAGAAAACTACTGCAATAGATGTTGCAAAGTGGAAACTTACACCTCTTGATCCAAAACAGAGAGTAAGCTTCGGAAGCCGAGTCGGTGACAGAAAATATTACGAATATTATATTGAACCAGATGAGAATCTGTTTATCCTTGGAACAGCAGCAAACGAAGGAGCTAACAAGGTTGTCCTAAAAAAAGGTGAGAACGAGAAGACATACATGATCTCAAACAGAAGCGAAAAAGAACTTGTCAAAGGACTTAAACTCCAGATGATTGCATTTTTTGCAATAGGGGGAATAGTATTTTTAGGAGGCATACTTCTCATACTTTATTTTGCAGGAGTAATATAAAACATTAAAATTACATCAAAACTGATACGAGGTAAAAAATGGCAGCACTAGGAATGATTATTGGAATCGTGGTGGGATTATTGGTGATAATTCTTATTGGAACATTTGTTTCAATCTACAACAGCTTAGTACGGCTCAAGAATAATATTGAGAAAGCTTGGGCAAACATAGATGTTCTTTTGAAACAAAGAACAGACGAGCTTGGAAAACTGCTTGGGGCAGTCAAGGGCTTCATGAAACAAGAAAAGACCATACTACTTGGAGTGACTAAGGCAAGGACCGCAGCAATTAATGCAGGAACCATCCAAGAGAAAGCAAAGGCAGACAACCAATTAACAGGAGCACTAAAAAGTCTCTTTGCAGTGACTGAAAATTATCCTGACTTGAAATCAAATCAGAACTTCATGCAATTGCAGACGAGAATAACATCAATTGAAGAGTCGCTCGCAGACAGACGAGAGTTCTACAATGATTCTGTCAACACATTCAATATCAGGATTGAACAGATACCTTATGTCATAATCGCAAACATGCTCCATTATGTAAAGAAGGAAATGTTCAAGGTCTCAGAAGCTGATAAGAAGGATGTTAAGATAGACCTTTAAGCGAATCCAATATTTCTTTTATTTTTTTTAATTCTTCATTCTCCATATACTTATCTGCATTCTCAAAGAATTCATTGAGCTTATCAGGATTGTTTGGATCTTTGTATTCATCAGCTTGAAATGCCATCTCTAACTTATCCATAGCCTTTACAAACCGGCCTTCAGGCGTGGTTGGTCGCTCTGATTCTTCCCACAAAGCAATAAGTTCATCAGAATCATCAAGAGGAGCAAGCAATTCTTTCATAGCATTCCTTTCTTTCTCAAATTTTTCGTCAACTGATGCAATCTCCTCTTTGCCTCTCTCAGTAATCAGATCCCCGATAACAGATTCTGCCAGATCACTAAGAAGTGCCATCTTTATGCACTTCAACTCATCAAGACCATACTTCTTGGCTAGAATCATTGTCATGACAGCTGTCCTGAAAGAATGATCAGCAACACTCTCAACGTCAGAAATACCCATTTTCACCCAGCCTTCTCGCTTAGTCTGCTTGAGTTTACCGATGGTGTGAAAAAAATCAATTAGTTCATCCATGTCCAAGAGAAGAATCAACCTTGTTTAAAAAATTAGCGAAACCTTTTTAACAATCTTCAATATGTTTATATCTATGCCAGAAATATTCGACATAGTAGATGAAAACGATCAGATAATTGGTCAAGATACAAGAGCCAATGTTCACAAGAACAAGCTAAGGCACAGATCAGTCCACATCTTTGTTTTTAATTCTAAAGGAGAGTTATTCATTCAGGAAAGAGCCCTAGACAAGGATGAGTTTCCTGGTTATTGGGATTCCTCTTGTTCAGGACATATTGATCATGGAGAAGAACCAGACTTCTCGGCTCATAGGGAACTAAAAGAAGAGTTGGGAATTGAAACATCGCTCAGATTCCTGAACAAATTCCCTGCATGTCCTGAATCTGGAATGGAATTCAATTATTTCTATGTATGCACATATGATGGAGAGCTCACTCTGCAGAAAGAAGAGATAATCACAGGTAAATTCTTACACATAGACACAATAAAGCAAGAGATTGAAAAAGGAACGAGAAAATACACAGGCAATTTCGTAATAGTATTCAAGTGGTGGTGGGAACACCAGAAACTATAAAAACTCTCATCCATAACTTATTCTCATGCCGATTTCTTTGAACCATGGGGCAGGCGGAGAAGAGATGAATGCTCTTATCAAGAGCTTTCGCGAGATTCTTAAGATCAAGAATGATTGGAAAAACATGGACAATGATTCTGCAACCCTCAAAATTGGAGAAAGAGAACTCTGTTTTACAACAGACAGCTATGTTGTAACTCCCCTGTTCTTTCCAGGAGGAGATATTGGTAAACTTGCAATCTGTGGGACTATCAATGATCTTTGTGTCATGGGCGCGACCCCTCTTGGTATAAGTCTCTCTCTTGTCATAGAAGAGGGTATGACCCATACTGATCTCAAGAAGATCATGAGTTCAATCAATACTGTAAGTGTGCAGACAGAGGTTCCAGTAGTCACTGGCGATACCAAGGTCATGGAAAAGGGAAAACTTGACAAGATGATCATAAACACTGCAGGAATTGGTTTTGCCCCCATTCTTTTTGACAAACCCCTTGAGTCAGGAGATGTAATCCTCGTAAGTGGAACCATTGGAGATCACACTGCAGCTCTACTTTCCAAAAGATTCAATTTCAAGACAAGCGTGATAAGTGATTGCGGACCAGTACTCATCGAGACCAACAGCTTAAGAAAAGAGATCAAACAAGCAAAAGACATCACTCGAGGAGGACTCGCAGCTAATCTCAATGAACTTGCACAGAAAAATGATGTCATTATCCAGATCAAAGAAGATGAACTTCCGATTCAAGAAGAGGTACGTAGTGCTGCAGATCTTCTGGGCTTGAGTATTTATGAGCTGGCATGCGAAGGACGATTCATGTGCGCGGTTTCAAGAAAGAACTCTAAGCTTGCTCTTGAGAAACTCAAGAAATACAATGTCCATGCAAAGATTATTGGAAGTGTCAGGAAGAAAAACGATGAACCGATGGTAGTTGTCAAGACCAAGTTCGGAGAAAGAATCTTACCAATGCCGACTGGAAGGTTGATTCCGAGGATATGCTAAAATTTCAGAAAAAAATTATATACATAAGAGGTACTTAATAATATGGATCCGATTGAAGTTATTGTTATGCGACTTGCACCATTGTTTGATGGAAAGATTGATGTTCATCATAGAGATAATGCTATCTATCTTACTGAAAATTCAGGCCTGTTGGGAATGATTGGAACTCTTTGGAACAGGATTCCAATAATACCTCCTGTAAATGTCATTGCTGCATTTAAAGAGTCAAGATCGTTCAGAGTAGATGTATATCGAGAACAGGCATACGCTCATATTAAGGATATTGTCTCTGAAAATGAATATCTGAGGGGATATTTGGTACAAAGGTGGCACAAAAGTTCCAATGTCGTTGAGCAGTTTGGATATGGATAATATAAGATATTTTAAAAAAATATTTTTAATTGAAAATATTCCAAATCTCCTGAAAATAATCTCTCTTTTGAACAGCAACACTTAATACTCTCTTTCTCAACTCAGATATTGCATGCATATCACAACATTTAAATATTTGAACATAATACACGTATTAAACGTAATGCACTGGAGAAGAAACAATGGTAAGCATGACACTGTCAATCCCAAAAGAATTGAAAAAGGAAATGGATGCGTTTCCAGAGATGAATTGGAGCGAAGTCGCAAGGATCTCGATAAAGGAAAGATTAAAAATGATGAGACTTCTCAAGGAAATAACCACAAACAGCACCATGACAGAAGAGGATGCGATAAGGCTGGGGAGAGAATTAAAAAGACGTGTCATGAAAAAGCATCCCTTACCCTAGTCATTGATGCTAACGTCTTATTTGCAGCACTAATCAGAGATGGACTGACGAGAAGAACACTCCCTATCAAGCGTTTAGTTCTATTCTCACCAGATTTCTCCCTAGAAGAATTTGATAAGTATAATTTATTAATCCAAGAAAAGACAGGTTGTGATCCTAAAGAACTATATGAATTACTCAATTCATTTAGGAAATACATCAGAGTAGTACCTCAGAATGAGTTTATTGATTACCTCACTGAGGCCTCGCGCTTTTGTCCGGATCCTAATGACATCAGATACTTCGCACTTGCCATAAAACTGAATTGTCCCCTTTGGTCCAACGACAAAAAACTCAAAGAACAAGACAGGATCGCTGTTTACAATACTCAAGAATTGAAACTTCTGTTGGATTTGTAGAATTGCTCAAAGCATAGACACTGTAAACACATATTCCAGATCTGCGTCACCAGTATTTATCACATTGTGGAGGACTCCTTCTGGGATGAAGTATGCCTGGCCCTCTTCAATAGGCAACTCCTCACCCTTGACCAACTTACCGTGTCCTTTCAGGACAACAATTACCTCTTCTCGTTTCTCTGTCGTGTGTTCTCCGACCTCTTCACCAGGAGCAAGCAGGACTCTTCCTGACTTTATCCTCTGGGTCACAGGCGGTCTGAATATTGAGTCGTATTTCATGTAAATCGAAGAAAACAGCTTATATATAAAATTGTCGGAGTGAAGAAACTCATTATCAACTTAGTTTTCCAAGCCAGACCTGCCATTGGCAGGATCAGGCCGTGCTAACGCACGGAAATGCGCCAGGGCCCTTTTGGCCCTGGGTTGGTTCCGGCCTTTAGGCCGCAATTTACCACGCAGTAGCGTGGTCTTGTCTTGGAAAGACTGCTTTTGTTGTTTTCCTCACTTTACACATTCTAATTCCTGGAAATACACTCGGTTTTCAACAACCTTTAAAAACCGCCTTTAAATACTGGCCTCTATGCACGTAACAAAGGCTTCTATACATGGAAATCCTAATGTCGGCTTATACGGTTTCTGTACTGAGAAGTATGTCCTTGTAGGCCCAGAAGTACCAAAGGACATGCACAAGACCTATGAAGAAATATTCCAAAAACCAGTCAAAGTACTCACAATTGCAGGCACAAGCCTTCTAGGTGTATTCTTGAATGGGAACAAGAAATGTTTACTCGTACCCAATATTGCTTATGATTATGAGCTTGAAGCACTTGATAAACTTGAAATTGAATACCAAGTCATTGAAAGCAGGCTCACATGCCTGGGCAACAATATACTTACCAATGACAAATATGCCCTTCTTAGTCCTGAATATAAAGAGGAGGATGAGAAATCTATTGGTGAAGCGCTCGGAGTACCAACTAAAAGACGTAAACTTGTGGATGTCAATACAGTTGGAAGTATTGCAATCATGAATGACAAAGGATGTCTGATACATCATGAAGCCTCAAAACAAGACATTGATCTTATAAGCACAAATTTTGCCATAAGCGTAGAGCATGGTTCAGTCAACATGGGAAATCCTTATGTGAAATCAGGTATACTCTTGAATGATCATGGATTTGTAATGGGGGACACAAGTGGTGGTCCTGAAATAGTACACGCAGATCGTGTGTTTGGTTTTTTAGAACAATAAAATTTAAGTTTTGGATTTAAAATGGATAAAGAAATGATGATTGAGGTCCAACTTTTGAGCCAACAGATAGAAAGACTTCAGGAATATATTGAAGGAGCAGATAAGCAGATTGAGCAAGTCAATATTGTTCTTGAAAACTTAGAAGAGATAGGATCATGCAAAGGCACAGAAGAAGTGTTGATACCCATAACAAACGGTGTCTTTGTCAAAGGCAAGCTCACTGATAATAAGACCATGCTTGTCAATGTCGGAGAAGGAATTGTTGTTGAAAAAACCCTTGCACAGACCAAGGAACTGGTTGAAAAACAAGGCCAAGAAGTAGGAGAAGTCAAAGCAGAGGCAATAGAACAATTACAAGAACTCTATGCTAAAGCGAGTGAACTGGACGAGAAACTGACGGAGACTTCGTCCAAAAAATAATTTAATCATAGTATCGGGGACGAAGTCTCCGGGACTATTGAATCGCGCAAACACATAAAAGAATAGATTAAGAAAATTTTGCTCGATTCAAAAGTGAAAAATGTTCAAGAGTCTAAAGAATAAGCTCAAAGGAGCACTGAAATCATTTTCTAAGAAGGTAGAGGAGGATGCAGAAGAGATAGAGGAACCTATAGAAGAGAAGAAACCCGAACCTGAAAAACCAAAGCTTCCAAAAAAAGAAAAGAAACCAGAGAAAAAACCAGAGCCTCCTAAAGAAAAACCTAAACCTCCAAAGGAAGAAAAGAAGCCAGAGCCAAAGGTTGAACCTCCAAAAAAGGAGGAAAAGAAACTCGCAGTTAAGGAAGAACCGAAAGAAGTCAAGATAGAAGAACCTGACGAACCAGAACCATTACCAAAAAAAGCAAAAAAACCTCCTAAGGCGAAAATTGATGTACAAGAAGGAGAAGACCTTCTAGAAGAGGAAGACATCAAAGAAGAAAAACCAGAAGAGATTCCAAAAAAAGAGCCAGAAAAAAAAGAGAAAAAACCAGAACCTGCTAAAGAGGAAGCTGAACCAAAGAAAAAACATATCGAGATCAAAAAGGATGATGGAAAGAAACATCCAATACTTGAAATAAAGAAAGACAAGAAGAAAGAACCATCTTTTGAATTAAAAAAGGAGAAGGAAGAACCAAAGCAAGAAGAAGTAGAGGCAGAAGTTAAGGAAGAGAAAGAGGACAAAAAAGAAAAGAGAGGCTTCTTGTCAAGACTTTTTAAGAAGAAAGAAGAGGAAGAACCTAAAGAAAAACCAGAAGACAAACCTAAAGAAAAACCAATTGTAATCGAGCCTCCCGCAAAGGAAGAGCCAGAAGATGAGATCATCGAGAAACCTCTTGAAGAAGAGGAACCTGTTGTTGAGCCTGTTGCAGAAACTAAAGAAGAAACAGAAGAGGAACCTAAAGAAAAAGAACTTCCTGAAGAGGAACGTGAGATAAAAGAGGAAGAACCAGAAGAAGAGATTGAAGAACCCAAAAAACCAAAGATAGGTCTCTTCAAGAAACTTACTGAAAAACTCACAAGGGTTAGCATCTCTGACAAGAAATTCGAAGAATTATTCTGGGGACTCGAAGTTGTCCTCCTCGAAAACAATGTTGCACTTGAGGTCGTGGAAAAGATCAAAGAAGATTTGAGAAAAGAGCTCACATCAAGCAAGACCACACGAAAGAGTGTGGAAGACCTGATTATGGAAACTCTAAAGAAATCCATACAAGAATTATTTGATGTCAAACCAATCGATCTTCTCAACGAAGTAAAGAAAAAAAAGCCTTATGTGATTGCATTCATAGGAGTAAACGGCAGCGGAAAGACCACAACCCTTGCAAAAGTAGCACAGATGTTCCTGGACAACAATTTAAAACCAGTAATTGCAGCCTCAGACACATTCAGGGCCGCAGCAATCCAGCAATTAGAAGAGCATGCAAACAAGCTAGGCGTCAAGATGATTAAGCAAGACTATAATGCAGATCCTGCAGCAGTGGCATTCGATGCAATCCAACATGCCAAAGCCAAAAACCTTGACGTGGTCTTGATTGACACTGCAGGAAGACTTCATTCTAATGACAACTTAATGAATGAACTCAAGAAACTCATCCGAGTCAACAAGCCAGACATGAAAATATTCGTCGGAGAATCAATCACAGGTAATGATTGTGTCGAACAATGTAAACTCTTTGATCAAGCTGTAGGAATCGATGGAATCATTCTAGCCAAAGCAGATGTTGACGAGAAAGGGGGAGCCGCAGTTTCAGTTTCTTTTGTGACGGGTAAACCCATCATGTACATGGGTGTAGGCCAGGAATATAAGGATCTCCAGAAGTTTGACCCGAATATTGTTATTGAGAGTCTGGGATTGTGATTAATCATATACACATATGGCCCTGGGTGCCTTCATTTATCAGCTTTCCTTCAGAATCGTATTCTTCGTAAGGTATGCTCATATAGAATTCTGAGACTCTCTCTGTAATCTCAATCTTGAGTGTTTGCACTTCTCCTTTGGCTACAATACAGTTACCTTCAATATACCATATGTTATCTATATGCGTTCCAGTGGCATTCTCCAAACAACGAAAATTTGCTTTGGCTAGCGCAATTGCTTCTTCCTCTGTATATGTGTTAAAATAATTGATATTGTTAAGACCGTTATAATAATCCATGCGTTCGCAGTGATAAAGAACAGGATCTGATCTGTGGCACGTGGCTAAAAGTGTGGTGACAGCAAAAACAACTGTCAATATCACAACCGGTTTGTATTTTCTGAATTCCTCCTTATTATTAGTTGCTGCAAATAGTCCTAATAAGATTGCCACTCCTGCGAGAATATTCGAGGCAAAAGGAGATAGAATAAATGCAGGAAGAGATAAAATTCCTATAATCAGTGCAATTTTACTAATTTTCATTGTATATATTCTGCTTTAGTGACGCTAATATAAAAAATTAGTGGCAGCAGTTGCACTGGTTTACTGTTGATGTAGAGTTGAGTATGCAATCATTGAGTATCATACACACATTATTCTCATCAGAATATTCCTGTCAGAAACATATATAAACCGCATCCCTTTGCTGTATACCTGAATTTGGGAGGAATACAAAAATGCTCTGATACAACTTCTTAAGTGAACATTCCTACTTTTTTCGCTAAAATTTTATAAAAAAATTATGAGGTAGATAACATGAAGAAAGAATTTATTTCAAGTGAAAGTGTGACTGAAGGTCACCCAGACAAGATATGCGACCAAGTATCTGACGCTATTCTTGACGAACTATTAAAACAAGATCCAAGTTCAAGAGTTGCAGTTGAATGCTTGACCACAACCGGCCTTCTTGTGGCTGCTGGTGAAGTAACAACTAACGGATTTGTAGATGTCCAAAAGATTGTAAGGAGCACTCTAAAAGACATTGGATACATTGATCCAGAATTCGGTATTGATTGTGAGGATGCAGGCGTGCTTGTGGCAATACATGAGCAGAGCCCAGACATCAGTCAAGGAGTAACAGAAACAAAGGATCGTGAACAAGGTGCAGGAGATCAGGGAATGATGTATGGATATGCATGTAATGAGACACCAGAACTTATGCCATTCCCAATAATTATGGCACACAAACTTACAAAAAAGCTTGCTGACGTTAGAAAAGCAGGGGATATCATAAACCTTGGCCCTGATGGAAAAAGCCAGGTCAGTGTTGAATATCATGATGGAAAACCAGTCAGGATTGATGCAGTAGTCGTCGCACAGCAGCACAAGAAGGCGCTCAGTGAAGACTCTCTAAGAAAAGACATCCTTGAAAAGGTCATCAAACCTGTCTGCGGCAAATGGATGGATAGCGACACAAGAGTTCACATCAATGCAACAGGACAGTTCATTGTAGGAGGACCAGAAGGAGACAGCGGGGTTACTGGTCGAAAGATCGTAGTCGATACATATGGTGGAGTTGGCCGAGTCGGTGGAGGCGCATTCTCTGGAAAGGATCCATCAAAAGTTGACAGAAGCGCAGCTTATGCAGCAAGGTATGTTGCTAAGAACCTTGTCGCTGCCGGACTTACAGACAAATGCGAAGTAGCATTGTCATATGCAATTGGAGTAGCAAGACCAACTAGTGTGAATGTTGATTGCTTTGGTACCAACAAGATCCCTGAGGAGAAGATTATCGAGCTTGTAAATAAGCATTTCAAGCTCACGCCTAAGTGGATAATCCAGCATCTCAACCTAAGGAGACCAATATATAAGAAGACTGCTTCTTATGGCCACTTTGGAAGGGATGATCCTGACTTCACATGGGAACAGACAGATATGGCTGAGACTTTGAGAAAGGATGCTGAGGATCTGAAAGGCGCAAGTACTCCAAAGGCAGCTATTGTCGACAAAGACGAATTATGATTTCTTTTTTTCCTTTCTTTTCCTTTTTAATATAATACCAACTTGTTGTCTCTACTCGTGAATAGAAAACTTTTTATATTAGACTGTATCAACTGCATAATTGGGTAATAGGTGATACAAACGACTGAATATTCCAGACAAACACTTAGGGATACAGTAAATATTCTTCTTGAAGAGACAGATATGCCAGATAATGAAAGACATCTTATGATTGGACTCTCTGCTGTTGTGGCACCAATCGATTACGCAAAAAAGATGTGTGGTCCATATATGGGTGAGAAATTTGCAGCCCATAACACTACATACCGTCCAGATGAACGCATCACTGACGAACAGATGGAGGCCATGACTGCATGCATCGGCGGAAAGATCATGCAAATGATAAGGATGCACAAAGGCGAGAACATGAATCCAGATGAGCTGGTGGCTGTTCTTCGCGCAGAATTAGAGGACCACGAAGCGTCTTCTGGCATTGAATACTTCCATAAACGACAAGGCAACATCGATATCTATCTAAGAGCTGCCAAACTGGCACAGAGAAAAGTACTCCACGGTTATTTAGCAGAAGTCGAAGAATTGGGCCAGATACTTGAGACCAAAATGGATGTCTTCTATAGACGAAGAATGTCTCATATTGACATAGAACCAGCTGGAGAAGAATTAGAAACCAAAGATCCAGCAGCAATAGTACAGACAGAAGACTCTCCAATACAAAGACCTCCTAAGTTAACTCGACAAATTCTCAGAAAAGAATACCTATTCATAGCTAATTCGATGACTAAGGTGTTCTAACATGGCAACAAGCAAAACATATTTCTTGGACACAAGTATGCTCGTAGCTGATCCAGACTGCATCTACGAGTTTGGAGACAAACCAAGCAATACCGTAGTCATTTGTGATGTTGTAATGGCTGAACTTGATCATCTAAAGGATAAGACTAGTGACATAAGGCCAAACGTTAGAGGAGCAATAAATAGGATAGCACGACACATCGAATATAATCCCCACTGTTATGAACCCGGAGGAGCAAGCCTTGGAAGAGGAAAAGGAAAACTGAGGATCTATAGTGACAATCCCAGAATGGTTGAATTCCTCCAGAAAGGAGGTCATGCCACAGTAGGTGCTCTTGAAGGCATTACTGCAAAAGCAACAGGCGAACCAGACAACAGGATGATATTCGTGCCACCACAAATAGATGAGATGGATATTGCTTTGGTAAGAGAGGCATTAAACTACAGACATACCCATGGTGATGGCAAGTTCGTATTCATGACAAGAGATAATTCGCTCTCTTCTACTGCGAGAATAAACGGTCTCACAACAGAGTATAAACGATCAGAGACCGTGGATCCGAATGCACTCCACAGAGGTTATACTTTGTTTGATGATGCTGCTCTTTATAGTGATCTTGTGGCATCGAATGTACAACCTCATCTCAGGAGCATGAAAGTGTCTAAGATTGATGAACCTTGGGCAAAGGAATTGATTGCAAATCAATTTGTCATTTTCAATGATCCAAACAGGCAAGAGGATTTGGTACACTTCGGAAAAATCAACCGTGAAACCATTTTCAGATATGATATACAAAGGAATATGCTTTTCGGCATACCTAGAGATTATACACCTGTACTTGGAGATATCAAACCCAAGAATTTCCCACAAGCACTCTTGATTGAATTGATGAGATCAGGAGTCTCAGGTATTGCTGTATCTGGCGGAGCAGGTGCAGGTAAGACATATTTGCCACTCGCATTAGCAATCGAAAAAATCAATCAAGGAGTAGAAAAAGCGAAAACTGCCCCTGTTGGTACAATCTATATGACTAAAAGAGATGTTAAGGTTGCTGGTGAAGATCTTGGTTGGGCTCCAGGTGAACGAGAGAACAAGCTCAAACTCTGGGGAATGATCACCAACTACAAGAAACTTGCAAGAAAAGCTCACATTGCCGAGACCTGGGGAAATACACTTGACGCTGCTATGAAAGGCGATGACGCTCTATGTCAACTCATGCCAATAGGCGAGATCAGAGGACTCAGCCTATCCGATGAAGACATATTCATGATTGAAGACGGTCAGAACCTCGAGTATACAACAATCAAGGCAGCAACCAGCAGGAATGGAAGAGGTATGTTTGTGGTAAACGGTGACTGCAACCAAGAAGATAATCCACACCCCTACATGTCAGCAAGTAATAATGGACTTACCAGACTTATGCATGCTGTAATTCAAGCATCCTATTATGCAAAAAATCTTAAACCTGAACAACATCAAGGGATTGATAGATATTTCAGGAGAAAAGCTTCCAAATTACGGCAAAGAGATATAATGGAATTTGCCAAGAGTTGGGGAATCATGTTCTTACCTAAACCTGTACGAGGACCACTCAACAGGTTCAGTGTTGAATGGCTTTAACCCAATTCCATTTCTAAAACAAAACATTTCTTTCTAGTTGTCCCTCCAAGTACAACTCAAGTTTATATAAAAAAAACTCTTCTGATAGTTTAGAATTTCCGAAATAAATCATTACGAGGTACTAAAATGACAGGACCATTAGAAGAAGGATATGTTCCTCCAAAAGGAGGGGAAGCATCAAAAGATAAGTTGGAGACTGGATTTGTACAAGAACCAACAGGAAATATTACAGAACTATCTAAGAAAGGTGGAAGAAGATGGGGAAGAACAATTGGAGCCCTTGCAGTCGCAGGCGCAATTGTCGTCGCAGTAAACGTCTTTGATTTCAATTCCAAATTAAAGGGATTGTACTTGGAGACCAAAGCACAAGTCACAGATGCTTTGACAACTGACTTAGGAGAGAGTGCAGACAATCTGGTAAAAAGAATCAATTCATCAGATAATCCACAGGAATTCACCAAAGAATTACAGAATGTCGTCTATACATCATTAAATGGTATGGAATCCTCATACAAAGACGCAACAGTTATCACATTAGTCTCTGATATAAGTGCAGGCGCTATCCAGCAAGCAGTATACACAGGTGCTGAGGCTCTTCCTGACAGCACAAGACAGCAGACAATCACAAGCCTGGTTGCCAGACAAGATTCTTATGAAAGACAAGACTTGCTAGAAACAACCTTTGGCATGCAAGCTTATGATGAACAGAGTGCTTTTGTGATTGAACATTCACAATATCTAAATAGCGATGACAGCGGCATTTTATTGGGTCAGACAGGTAAGAAAGTTGGCCAAGACCTATGGACCAAATTCTGGGATTTTGTCCAAACACCAGAAACACAACCTCTGATAAACACTCAAGCAGACAGTGGCTATGTATCACCAGTTCCCAAAATGGACTACTCAATACCAGAATAAAAAAATGCTCAAGAAAAACGATTTGCAGATAATTGGCTGCCTCAGAAGCAATGCGAGGCAGACACTTTCATCAATTAGCAAGCGTGCAAATGTTCCTATCAGCACAGTGTATGATCGAATAAGGAACAGCGAAAAGGAATTGATCAAAAAATACACGTCACTTGTGGATTTTGCAAAGCTAGGTTATGGTATCAGAATCAAGGTACTCACCAAAGTCTTAAACAAGCAAGCATTCCTTCAGTTTATTCAAGAGCACAGCAATGTAAACTCAGCATACAAGCTAGATGGTGAATATCAATATCTGATTGATTGTGTGTTTAAGGATATGAAAGAGTTATCAGAGTTCACAGACCAGATAAATGAAATGAGCTCTGATGCAAAGATGTTTTATGTCGTGGACGAGATCATGCAAGAAGAATTTCTTAACCATTAGCTCGTTTGAAATCTAGAATACTAAATCATGTATTAGATTGCAGAATGGACGAATCAACTGAGAATGGAACTAGATTTGAGATATGGCTAGATATCCTTCTAAAAAGCCTTGGCCAACAAGAAGTCATGAGAAATGTTGAGTATCGGAAAGGTGATGGAAGCTGCCGCCAGGTTGACCTGCAATACCTTGTACACAAGGAAGGACAACTCTATCAAGTTCTGGTCGAGGCAAAGTATTCATCTAATGGATCTGTACCATTCATGCTGAGAAAGGAAGATAGAAGAACAAAGACAGGTTCAGAAACCCGAATTGATAATATTGTTGATGAGGTCTGGGATCGCCACCAATTTGTCAACGCACATCAATCACTTCTTGTGACCAATTCAAGATTCCCAAAAAAAGTCATAAAATTAGCAAAACATTATGGAATTGGTATTATTGAAGGAGATGGCCTCCAGATTAACTATGAAGCTGCAGGAGGCAAAGGATCAATCAATGATTCGATAAAATCTGTTGAGCCCCAGAAATATCGCGTCAAAAGAAATGTAATTTACATATAAATTTCCCGAGTGCGTTGTACCCCTGACTACAACATAAGTTTATATAAAAAATTTGCTTAACAATCAATAATATTTCCGGTTGGGAAATATGTGAGATAATATGTGAGTTGAATAAAATATGAGTCAGCGAGAGCTCTATAATTCTCGCGGAGGAAAAAATGAATTCATTTGGAAGCGAAGGGGATAATGGTGATGGTGACTCAGTAAATGTGGCTGTTGATGAAAGAACAGAAGCACCAAACAGATTTTACAAACCACCTTTGACAACCACAGAACCCACACCTGAACCTACAATCAAGACACCTGCAGAGTTGAAAAAGGACCAGGAAAAGATCGATGAACTGAGACGCAGCAGAAAAAGGTCAAGGGATGGCAATGAAGGATTGACACCCACAGAGACCGCGACATCCAATCTTGAGAAGCTGGCATCAGAAAGATTCTGTGCTGCGCATGAGATGCTTCGCCAAGAGGGATTCTATGATACCATGATATCTCATTATGCCACCCAGAAAAGCCATATAGCACCAGGGATCAAGGTAGCAAATTTCTTCACCAGTCTTGTCGGCGCAAAGATGCCCCAGATCAAGTCGATTGATGACAAGCTGAATGCAGTGCAATCAGTAAAAGATACCCCTCAATACGAAGCAATGCACGCGCCTGTCGTGCAGGAAGCAACAGAGGGATACTTGAGGTCTGCTGAGGATCGGGTCGCATACGCTGGCAGACTCAGAAGAGAGCAATCAGCCAGAAGAGAAGGACTCATGTCTGAATTGAATGGAAGAAAGACTCAGGCAAGGACAACAGCAAACAACATAAAATACCTGGAAGGCCAAGCTGATGAGGCAAGGACCGCCATAACAAAGATCGAAACAGAATTGGCAGGTGTTGACAAAGACAGGCTGACAGGCATGGAAAAAGAAGCGTATAGGACAAAGGAAATGACCCTAGGAATGTATAGGGATACACTCAGGTCATCTGAAGAAGAAGCGACCGAAGCATCAATTGAATTAGAGACCCTTGATGCAGAGCTTATAGGATTCAATGCCCAATCAAAGATTGCAGAGGCTTTTGAGGCAAAATTCACCAAGGCACACTCCAGTGTGCGGGCTAACGTCGCACGTCTAAGACAGTATCTGAAATCTGGATCCGATGTCGGGTATATCGCACTTGTTGAGGCTATGGGACAACTGGTCCATGGAAACAAGGGTGTGGCTGCACTTCTTGGCGCGTATGATAGATTCACCAGGACCAGTTTCAACGAGACACCTAATGTTGACATTGAAGTGCTTGATCCGGATCTATCAAATGTGATCGATGCTGCAGGGCAAGCAGGCAAGCAGGCAAGAAAGGATCTGGTTGCAAAGTACGCGACTGTATAGACAGGTGCAATAAGATGTTAGAACTGCTGGTGACAGAGGCAGACCTAAATATAGGACTGCAGAAGGCAAAGACTGAACTGGATGACTTCCTTGTATCAAGCAAGGAATCTCTTGTTCATGGTCAGAAAGAGAGCGCAGTTGATGTTCTTGTGAATGAATGCCTAGATACCTTTGTCTCCAGCTACTATGCCCTCTCTGATGCACTCAAGCGATCAACCTATCTCAAGAAGGAATCACGGCGCGATGAGGTGATCTGGAATTTCAGTCTCAGTTATGCAAGTACCGCAGTTCTCAATCTTATCGAGAGAAAGATGGGAAGAGATCTTGACATATCTCACTCTGATCTTGGAAGTCTTGCACCCATAAATCCAGATGACTTGAAAGGAAAGGGACAGTATTCAATGCTATCTGCATCCATGGTTGGGCTTCGAAGCTATGTGCTTGCATCTGGCCAAGGTGGAAACATCGTCTATAAATTAGCACACTTCTTCAACGGACTGGAATCTTTAGCTACCAATGAAGCAGGCCTTGCTTGTAGTGATGAAGGACTTGAAAAAGAACTCAATAAGATCAAACCAAGGACCAATGCTTACGGCCTGTCTTTTAGAGAAAAGGTCAGGACAAGGAAAGGAAGGACAAGAACCAATGGGAATGGCAATGGCTCAAAAGAGCTGCTTGCAGATCAGATGCCAGATGCTCTTCCTGATTATGAGGCGACAAAGGTTCGATTAGAACATGTTGTCGGAAATACAGAAGTCA